>JACQEL010000410.1 GCA_016200595.1 Deltaproteobacteria bacterium | reverse complement strand
GCGCCGGTGAGAGAGATCGCGCAGGTGGGGGCCGTGCTGGGGCGTGAGTTTAGCTACGAACTCATCCATGCCGTCTTCCCGGTAGACGAGGGGATGCTGCAGCAGGGATTGCGCCAGTTAGTAGAGGCGGAGCTGGTGTATCAGCGAGGACTGCCACCGCAGGCTACCTATCTCTTCAAGCATGCTCTGGTGCAGGACACAGCCTACCAATCGTTGCTGAAGAGCAAGCGCCAGCAGCTCCATCAGGAGATTGCCCAGGTATTGACGAATCGGTTTCCAGACACGAGTAAGACCCAACCTGAACTGCTGGCCTATCACTACACCGAAGCGGGTCTTAAGCAGCAGGCGATTCCCTATTGGCAGCAAGCAGGGCAGAGCGCCCTCAGCCGCTCGGCGAATATCGAGGCGATCAGTCACCTCACCAAGGGGCTAGAGTTACTGAAGACCCTATCCGACACTCACGAGCGCGCCCGGCAAGAGCTGGATCTGCAGACCACACTCGGCTTGGCTTTTATGTCCACCAAGGGCTACGCGGCTCCGGAAGTAGGAAAGGCGTACGCCCGGGCGCGAGAACTGTCTAGACAAGTAGGAGAGACTCCTCAACTCGCCTCAGTGCTCCAGGGACTATGGATTTTTCATCTCGTGCGAGGAGAGCTACAAACAGCGCACGAGGTGGCGCAACAGTTCATGCGTCTGGCGCGGAGTACCGAAGATCCTACGCTCCTGATGGAAGCCCATCATGCGTTGGGAGACATCCTCTATTTCTTGGGAGAGTTTTCTACGGCCTGTGCACACGCAGAACAAAGCATAGCGCTCTACCACCCTCAGCAGCACTCGCCCCAGGTCCGCAATATCGCGCAGGACCCTGGAGTCATGAGTCGGTGCTATGCGGCCTTGAGCCTGTGGTATCTGGGCTGTCCAGAGCAAGCCCTCAAGAAGTGCAACGAGGCGCTCACCTTAGCCAAGGAACTTTCTCATCCCTTCAGCGTAGTCTTCGTTCTGAATACCTTTACCGGCGTACATGTGTGTCGTCGTGACTGGCAAGCCGTTCAGGAGTGGGCAGAAACGGAGATCGCCTTCGCTACAGAGCACGGGTTCGGCCCTTTCGCCATAATCGGGACTATGCACCGGGGCCGGGCACTGGCAGAACAGGGACATGGAGAGGAAGGGATCGCGCAAATGCACCAGGGCCTGGCTGCTTATAGGGCAACGGGGACGGAACTGGGACGGTCACTTATTCTGGCCGGATTGGCCGAGGTGAATGGCAAAGCAGGGCAGATTGAGGAGGGATTGAGCGCGGTGGCCGAGGCGCTGGCTATAGTGAACCGAACAGAAGGACGCCGCGACGAAGCGGAGCTGTATCGGCTGAAAGGGCAGCTGATGCTGCAACAGTCCGGCGTCCGAAGTCCGGCGTCCGAAGTCCCTAACACCCAGCACCCAACACCTAGCCCCCAAGCGGAGGCGGAAGCCGAAGCGTGTTTCCTCAAGGCCATTGAGATTGCCCATCGGCAGAGTGCAAAGTCGTTAGAACTCCGCGCCGCTACCAGCCTCGCTCGCTTGTGGCGGCAGCAGGGCAAAGCTCTGGAAGCGCACCATCTGTTATCCGAGATCTACAGCTGGTTCACTGAGGGGTTTGACACGACAGATTTGCAAGACGCGAAAGCGTTATTGGAGGAGTTAGAGTGAACGAGAGAGTACGCGTACCCTGACGAGTCGCTGACAGTCTTCCTCCGGGGACCGGTCGCGGCCCAACACGCGGAGCCAGTCGGTCCTCTTAAAGTGGTTCGATTTAATACTCCGCTACTATGATTTTGAGGAGTCATTGCGAGAAGCGGAACGACGAAGCAACTTGGCTATCACGAGAAGCACGAACAGGGATTGCTTCGCTGCGCTCGCAATGACGGCTCCTCATCTTCAGTGTGGTGGTCTACTAGTTCACCCAGCCGCCATTTCAGTCCAACTGACCGAAAACTCTCCTCCGCGCTGCCTCTAGCTGAGATTGAACACCCGGGCTGCGTTATCCCACAAGAGCTTGCGCTTAGCCTCTTGCGAGATCGGCTGCTTGAGCATCGCTTCCACGCCCCAGGGGTAGGTGCCATCGGGATGGGGATAGTCGGAGTCCCAGGTAAAGTTGTCGTCGCCGACTAATTCAACCGCAGCCTTCATCGTCGGCTCGTCGCCGCGGAACGCCACGCAGATATTACTACGGAAGTATTCAGTCGGACGTTTAGTGAGGTACTCGTGCTCGGCGTTGCCGCTGAAGTTCCAATGCTGCTCCATCCGTTGCAGCCAGTACGGGGTCCAACCACCGTCTCCCTCAACATGGATGACTTTCAACTCGGGGCACTGCTCGAAGATCCCAAACCAGATCAGCCCTGCCATCGCCGCCATCGCTTCGAACGGATGCGATAAAATATGCCCGCTGGTATGCGTCTCCATGCGGTCGCCGAACGACGGTACCGAGGCCGAGGCTGAGTCGTGCGTCGAGAGCGGCTTACCGATCTTCTCGATCTCCTTCCACAGCGGCAGATAGTCTTCGCTCCACAGCGTGCGACCGCGCACCGGGTTCGGTCGCATGTAATAACTGACGCAGCCGTTCTGGGCTGCGCGATAGGCTTCCTTGATCGCTTCCTCCACGTCTTGCATCGGCAATGCTGCTGCCCAGCGTAGCCGCTTGGGCGCCGCCGAGGTATACTCTGCCGCCCAGTTATTGTAGGCGCGGCAACAGGCAGCCAGCAGTTTGGTATCACGGAACTCGCGTCCGAGCATCTGGCCGGTGAAGGTAGGATAGAGAATCTGCACGTCTACCCCCTGCTCGTCCATGTCCTCAAGGCGGCTTTGCGCACTGAAGCCGGTCTTACGGGCGCGCTCGAAACGCTCCATTGCCTTGTTCGCAGCAGTGAGAAAGGCAGGCGCCGCCATCGGATACTTGCCCTTCTCGCGCGTGAACGATTCACCCTCGACGAGAAAGGTCCGCCGCCCCGACCCGGGTGCCTGGCCCATCTTTGGCGCCTGCGACTTGTAGGCGTCTTCCATGTAGCGTTCCCACAACCATTCTGGTTCCATCATGTGAGAGTCGGTATCGACAATTTTGAATCCGTCGCGCATGGTTAGTTCACCTCCAGTTTTCTTACTGACTTTAGCACAATCGCCCGGTCAACCGGGTGAGGTTGTCTCGATTCACTTTCTCTCTACCTCTATCTTCTCTCCGTTTCAAGTGAAACGTTGCGCTCTGATTTACACCGTCAGATCCCAGGACTTCCAGGAAGCGGCTATTGCGCCATGTAGCCGCCATCCACAGGCATGGGCAGACCGGTCATATACGAAGCGCGATCGGAACACAGCCACGCCACCGCCTCACCCACCTCCTCGGGTTGGCCGATCCGTTTCATCGGCTCTGAGCGAACGTACCTCTCCTCGATGTCAGGTCGCTTCTCGAACGCCTTGACCAACAGCGGCGTATAAATCGGGGCGGGACAGACCGCGTTGATCCTGATGCCATGCCGAGCATACTCCAGCGCCGCAGCTTTGGTGATCCCCGCCACCCCGTGCTTCGCAGCCGTGTAGGCCGGGACGCGGATAGCACCGGTCAGACCCATGATAGAGGAGGTGTTAACGATGGCGCCCTTGCCCTGTTTGAGCATCTGCGTGATCTCTGCCTTCATGCACAGCCACACGCCAGTCAAATTGACCGCGAGCACACGATTCCAATCCTCTTCACTGCATTCATGCGTAAGGACACTCTTGCCGCCGATGCCGGCATTGTTGAAGGCACAATCGAGCTGCCCATAGGTCTCCACCACCTTGGCCACCAACGCATCCACCTCTTGCGCTTTGGACACATCGGTTTTGACGAAGATCGCGGCAGCACCGAGTTCCTTGACCATCTGCAACGTCTCCTGGCCACCTTCTTCTATGATGTCAGCCAGCACCAGGCTCGCGCCTTCACGGGCAAAAATCTTAGCAGTCGCCCGACCGATGCCAGAGCCAGCGCCGGTGATCACAGAAATTTTGCCGTCCAATATTCCCGCCACGTTTTAGTCCTCCTTATTCAATCGGAATTTGCTCTCTCAACCCGATTATACTCCAAAGGGGCCTTATCCGTTCTGAGCGCGACTCTACCCGATCCCTCCGCACAACTCTAGCCTGAGGACTACGGCATTCTTCTTGTACGGCAGCGACAAACCGTTTTTGAGTATGGTTGAGAGAACAGGCTCGCCACCGTATCATGTCTCGGAGCCATAGGAGTCTGAAATGAAGTGGGAAGAAATTCGTCAGCGATACGCAGGACAGTGGGTGTTAATCGAATATCAGCAGCTTGATGAGCGACTCAACGTCGTGGAAGGAGAGGTTGTTGCACACTCACCCGAAAAAGAGGAAGTGTACAAACACCTCTTGCAAACCCAAGGAAAGAATATTGCAGTTGAGTACGCGGGAGACTTTCCACAAGACCTGGCGGCGATGTTCGACGCATTAGCAGATATCCTCTGGAACGAGTAGGGAGCCTTCTCGTCACCAAAGCCGCGGTCAGTGGTGCGGCAGGAGTCAAAGTCGTTCGGCTCCTAAATCAGAATTCAGAAGATT
>JACQEL010000057.1 GCA_016200595.1 Deltaproteobacteria bacterium | reverse complement strand
CTGGGGAACTGGAAACTGAGTAACCCTTGCAGGCTCAAGGCTGACCATAAGCGTACGAGAATCGGTATCCGTCGCGCCACGCCGTTTTTCACTGTTAGTGAAAGTAGGGCATCCCAGCTCGCCAGCTCCTCCCACCGGTGCCAATCGGGCATATAGATTTTTCCTTCGCCGCTCAGCAGGCCAGTCAGCAAGTCGGTTGGAGTCTTGAGGGTTTTCAGGAAACCAGGGAGATTTATATTGACCAACTGTGGCGCGACGAAGATGGCATCGTTGTCAGGCCAGAGCACTACGTCACCCTGTATTGTTCCACCCTGTGCCCGAGCCTCGGCCACGTGCAGGTCAGCTTGGCGGTCGTGCCAATGACAGGAAAAGCGCAAGCCCTCTAGTTGCAGCGCTTGATAAGTCAGCCGACCGCAGGTCAGGTCCGCCCGCACGCTTCTGTTGGCATCCTTGGGACTGGTATCCTCTGGTTTATCAAGAGCCAAGGCCGATTCGAGATTCACGTCGCCAAAGTCGGCGGATAACTCCAGCTGGAGGGGGGCGAAACTCAGTACGTGCCCCCGTCCGGAAAACTCACTACCAGGAAGGCGCCCCTGTTTGACGATAAAAGTGCCGCTTTGTCCCTGCCAGGTCATTTCCCCCTCTATAACCTCCAGCGGTTGGAGGAAGTCGACGAGATCGAGGCGAACGCGATGGAGTGAAACCTGACCGTCAACCTGAACCTTTTCACCCGGCGAGGGAAAAGTAACGCCAATCTGGCCACTGACCAAGCCATTCTGCGGTAGCAGCTTCCCGGGTGGGAGGAAAGGCAAGAGATCCTGGTCGTGCACGGCGGCAAAAGTGAGCTGGAGGTCTGGCTTAGGACGAGAGGTAAGATAATCACGGACGCTGCCTTGCACATTCATCGACGACTGCCCAAAATGAAAAGTCAAAGCGTCGGTGAGCAAAGCTGCCTTCGTCAGTTGCACCTGGCCGCCTAAGCCGGTGATATCCAGGTTCCACTGGGGCAGGTGAAACCCCGCTTGTTGGAAAGTCACTTCCCCGTTATAGCTCAGCGCCCGAGTTGCCGACGCCTGGAGCCCCAGCCGCACGAGGGCGCGCCCCTGAGGTTGGGTAAAGTATTGGGCAAAGCTCGACGGGAGTAGCTCAGGGTCGCTAGTCAGCGCCTGGACCCCCCATTCTTCAAGATCCAGGTCGGCCGCTACACGCAGATCCAGGGTCGGTCCGCGGCTGGCCAGCAGGTTCTTAACCGTGCCAGTCACCTCAGTAATTTGCGATCTGGCACCACAGGTTCCTGTAATCCCGCTTGTGGTTAATTCACCATTACGGAGAGTGACATCGCCCTTCTGGAGTGTCACCGGTAACCGCCAATGCCCGACTTCTCCCCTGAGTTCCTCGAGGTGCAGTTCGGCAACCAGCGCCGGCAGCAGGGAGGGCAAAGTAAAGGCGGCTCCGCTAAGACCGGCCCAGTGCAGTTTGCTCAACTTGGCCTTTGCTTCGCGCACCTGCACTTCGCCAGTCTGCAGCTCTGCCACCTTCACCTCACCGGTAAGCTCAAGTGGGCCTTCCCATCTTCCCTGATAGTGTCCGTTGAGATCGACAGTCATGGCCGGCCACCCGACTCCAAGGGCACGGCCTACTTGTTGCACCTTCACACTGCTTACCTGTAGCTCCCCTTGCCACTGGATCTTACTCAGGATCGTCTCGCCTGCCCATTTCGGAGCTGCTGCCTGCAACGCAATCTTTCCTATTTCTCCGTTCTGCCCTAGAGCAGCGCTCAGTTGCAACGTGAGTCCTGTCTCAGCCACATCCTCCAACACCGCATCGGTATGGGTCAGCAGGAAAGAGACGCCAGGGGGTTTGGGGATATAGGCAATCTCGCCATCGTGCCAACGCAGGTGTCGAAGTGCGAGCGTCGGAGCAGGCCAGCGTCCAGTCCATTGGCCGACAGGCTCCGCCTGCCCCGGAGCTGCCGTCGAGCGTTCGAAAAGGGCCGTAATCGTACCCGTGCCCTCAGGAAGACGAATGTGGGGCTTCACGCAATCAATGTGGCGAAAAAGTAAGTTCCCGTGGAGAAGCGCGCTAAAGTCGAGCAGCACTTCAATACGATCGGCGCTAAAAAAGGGATTGGCCTCTGGCCCTCGTTGCACCGTCACAGTATCGAGTCGAATACCGAGTCCATGATGGAGAGAGAGTTGGCTGCTCCCCACACGCACCTCCGCACCGAGCCGTGCGCTGAGTTGCTGGGTCAGCATCTGTTGGTAGCGCTGACCGGACAACAGCCAAGCCAACCACACCACCCCAGCAACAACCACTGCTGCAACAATTGCGAGGGGGAACCGTAACCACCGCCAGATTGTTGGCATAGGCTTCCCTTACGCTGGCGGCCCCAACACAAAATCGCGCAGCACCTGCCAGTAGGCATCTCCACCGACTTCGTGCAGATCCGTATGTTTGCCGCCAGGCACGGGATGGAACACTTTGGGTGGGGGGGCGAGCGCATACAGATCCTGCCCCTGTTGAAATGGGACGGTCGTATCCGCAGTGCCATGGATCACGAGCAAAGGTGCGCGTAACTGCTGAATGAGGCGGGCCGAGTTGAGATCCTTGTCCACGAGAAAAGCCAAGGGTGGCAGTACTAATTGTCCCATGGCGCGCAGCGAGTAAAAAGGCGCCGAGAGAATGACTCGGTCCGGGACGCGCTCCAGCGCTAATTGCACGATCACGGCACAGCCCAAAGATTCGCCGAAATACACCACCCTCCTCCCTGTCGCCCAGCCACGTGCTTGCACCAAAGTGACCGCCGCACGCCCATCCGCTAAGAGGCCAGCAATGGTTGGCCGGCCACGGCTTTTGCCGAAACCGCGATAGTCAAATAAGAAGTGGCTGCCGCCGACTTGCTGAGCCAGCAGTTGCAGTTGCGGCAGTCGATGCGCGATATTCCCAGCGTTTCCGTGAAACCAGATAAACAAGGGCTCGGGCGGGGCAGCATCCTGCCGGAGCTGAGGGATATACCAGCCGTGCAGCGTCTGACCGTCCAGTCCACCAAACCAGACCTCCTCATACACAAGTTCATACGCCTCCGGAGAGGTATGGACTACGGGGTTAGGATGGAAAGCCAGGGTATTCTTCAGCCACTCAATCGGTAGGCCTAACACTGAAGCAGCCGTTACTCTCACAGAAGCCCATTTATGTGCATTGTCAGCCATGCCTTCCCTTACAGCAGCAGCGAAATGAGGGACATCTTACATGCTCTTACTGAAAGGTCATAGCTGACCACAACGGAAAAGAGGCGGAGAGAGTCTTTTGCTTGACAACCCTAAGAGGCAAACCTAAAACGTAAAGAGGAAAACGTAAAATTTAGCTGAAGATGGTTAGACGATCTTTACGTTTTACGGATTACATTTTACCTGCCTGAGGATTTCCCTATGTCTAATAAAGTCATTATCGAAGTGCGGATCAACGAGTACACGCTGCGCAAGCCAAACCCGAACGTACCTTATAGCCCGGCAGAAATCGCCAGTCAGGCCTTAGAGTGCTGGCGCGAAGGCGCGTCGATTATTCACTACCACGCTCGCGACCCTCAGACCGGCGCTCCTTCGGCTGATCCTCAGCTCTATGCCGAGACCGTGCGGCGGATCAAAGAAAAGAGCGATCTCATTACCATGCCGACCCTCGGGGCCTGGTCACTCCCGTCTCCCGAGGCCCGTATCGCGCATATCGTCGAGATGGCCAAAGACCCACTGACCAAACCCGAACTGGGGCCGATTGATATGGCCACCGGAAACGTGGATATGTTTGACCCTGAGGCCAAGCAGTTCAAGACTACAGAGACCGTGTACCTGAACACGACGAAAACCTGGCAGTTCTTCGCCGAAACGATGAAATCGGTTGGTGTCAAACCAGTGCAAGCGTTGTGGCATATCGGCTCTGTG
>JACQEL010000371.1 GCA_016200595.1 Deltaproteobacteria bacterium | reverse complement strand
GGCGTGTTGATGTTCATCGATCGGGTGAACATCGCGATTGCCGCCAAATACATCATGCCCGAGTATGGGCTCAGCGAGGTGCAGATGGGCGGGATCTTTAGCGCCTTCGTCTTGGGGTACGCCATTCTGCAAATCCCAGGCGGATGGCTTGGTGATCGCTTTGGTCCCAGGAAGATCCTAGCAGGCGCGATCTTTTGGTGGTCCGCTTTCACCGCAGTTACCGCGCTGGCAGGAGACCTGTTTCTCACGAGCGTGATTGGCGTTGTCGGCTCGTTTATCGTCGTCCGGGTTCTGATCGGCATCGGCGAGGCCGGCGGACCGCCGAATTACAACCGGGTCGTGGCCAACTGGATCGCACCCGAAGAACGTGGACTGGCGCTGGGTATCGCCACCAGTGGCAGCGCGTTCGGGGCGGCATTAACCCCGCCGTTGATTGTCTGGATTATGGTGACGCTGGGTTGGCGTGCGGCGTTCTACCTTGCTGGCGGAGTAGGCGTTGTCCTGGCCCTGGTGTGGTACTGGCTAGGGACAGATCGACCCGAGGAACACCCTTGGGTCGATGCTGCGGAGCTGCAACATATCACTCAAGGGTCAGCCTCGGCGCCAGCTCACCGTCAGGTTCCTGTGCGCATTCCCTGGCGGATCATCCTGGGTCGGTCTGACTTATGGTTCCTGACCGCCGCTTACACCGTACTGGGATACATCGGCTACATCTATTTTTCCTGGTTCTATCTGTACCTGGTTAACGAACGGCACTTTTCCATTGTCAGCGGCGGCTGGTATAGCACTTTACCGTTTGTCATTAGTGCCGTGGCTGCGCCGCTGGGCGGCTGGTTGTCCGACTCGTTCAGTCGCCGGTTTGGCAAACGCCTTGGCCGCTGCGGACTGGGCTTTAGCGGCCCGCTGGGCGCCGCCGGATTCATCTGGGCTGGCGCGGCAGTAAGTGATCCGTACCTGTCGGTGGTATTCTTGTCGTTAGGTGAGGGACTGTTATTTCTGACGGTAGCTGCGTATTGGGCTACCACCATCGATCTTGCCAAGACTCACGCTGGCACCGTGTCCGGTTTCATGAACATGGGAGGAAATCTGGGTGGGGCTGTCTCTCCTACCCTCACGCCACTGATTGCCCAGCGTTATGGTTGGGACAGCGCGTTGTACGTTGCCGCAGTCCTGGCGTTGCTTGGCGCGTTCTTTTGGCTGGGCGTCCATCCCGAGCAAGCCATGGAGTTTAGTGAAGACTCACCAGCGCTGCCACCCCAAGAGGAGGTCACTCTTGGTGTCGAACCGCATGTATAAAGGGGGAAACCGTGGGGACCGAGCAAGTGTCGTATCGGTGGTGGGTGCTGATCAATACTTTCCTCATTTTCGCGATCGCCTTCGGCATGGGCTGGACCTACATTGTCATGTTGGTCCCGCCGATCCTCCAGGAATTGGGCTTGAACATTGCGGACTGGGGCGCCTTGTGGTCGGCAATTTCCTTCGGCACCGTATTATTCGCCATTATTGGCGGTGCCCTAGGTGATCGCTTCGGCATCCGCCTGACGGTGGGACTCGGGGTTTTCTTCATGGGGGGCTTTCTCGTCTTGCGAGGGACGGCCTCTAGCTTTGCGACGCTCTATGTCTGGATGTTCCTCTTTGGTATTGCCCTGGCCCTCACTTTTGCTAATGTTCCCAAAGCGTTGGGGATGTGGTTCCCACCCAGGGAATTCGGCTTAGCGAACGGTGTGACCCAAGCTGGGTATGGCGCAGGGGCTGGTCTGGCAACGATTTTGACTCCTTTGGTAGTAGATCTGCTGGGGGGGTGGCGTAATCTGACCTATCTTTTGGGAACGCTCACCATGGGATTGGGCTTGCTGTGGATCGGCACGGTGCGCGACCGGGCCACGTCGGTGGCGGATGCCGGAGTCCGATTGGGAGCAGGAAAAGCTCTCAAACAGGTCCTCCTGGTAAAAGATATCTGGATAGTCGCAGGCTGTTACTTCCTCTTCCTCGGGGGTTATATCGGCCTCATTGGTTATGCCCCGACCTATTTCGTCTCAGTCCAAGGTATGAGCGCTCCCACGGCCGGGGTGGTGATCTCTATCGTCATGTGGGCGTACGTGGTAGGCACCTCTGTCATCCCGACGCTGTCGGACCGAGTCGGCTTAAGAAAGATCTTTTTTGTCTCCGGTATGTTCCTGACTGGCATCTGCATTTTTCTGGCGGCCTACGCGCTGGGCATTTCCCTGTGGATTGTGGCCGCCCTGTGGGGATTCATGGGCGGAGCTGCCGTTCTCGCCTTTGTAGTTCCGCTGGAGATGAAAGAGGTGGGGCCAACGTTGGCAGGCTCAGCCCTTGGGGTAGCTGCTACTGCCGGTTATCTAGGAGGTTTTATCGCTCCCCCTATTTGCATGGGCCTAGCTAGCGTAACTCCAGTCGCCGGATTTGCTTTTGGGGGAGGCTGTTATGTGCTCTCGGCGCTGCTCTTTCTTTTGATTAAAGAGACCGGGCCGCGGGTGAGGAAGCAACCGGAACTTGCACCTAGCGCACCTCACATAGAGTTAAAAAGCGAATACCGATGAGTGCAGCTCAATTAAACCCACCGTCCTCTGAGCCCGCCACCGCGGCGGAATGGGTCGAATTCTATTATCAGCAAGGCTGGAGTGACGGGTTGCCGCTGGTGCCGCCCACCGAAGAATCCGTACAAGCCATGCTCGCTGCCGGAGGGCTGAGCGGCGACGAGGTGCTCGGCACCATCGACGAACGCAATTCCATCATTCCGGCAGAAAAGGTTGCCATCAATGCCGTGATGGCGGGCTGCTTGCCGGAGTATTTTCCGGTGGTCC
>JACQEL010000370.1 GCA_016200595.1 Deltaproteobacteria bacterium | reverse complement strand
ACATTTTTTTTTTTTTTTTTAGCCGGGACTGATACGCCGCCGGGGGTTGAAACCCCCGGCTACCCTCAGGCCAGCACGCCGTGCTTCAGGCTGCCGCGGAGCGGCACTGGACAGTAGGCCGGTCTTTTAAGGCCGGACTGTTTTCGCCACAGCAACCACGGACGATTGCGCCAGGTGGTCATCATGATCTCAAATCCCGGTTGGCGGTTGGGGTTTGTTGGTCATAAGCCGCTTCCACAGAGGCAGGGCTTTCCATCGGGCCAGTTCCTGTTGGTATTGTCGATTGAGCTGCATTGCACGTTCGGGGTCTGCCTCAGGGTACGGAATAGAAACGCGAGCAGGTTCTACTCCGTGAGAATCTCGGACCGACGGAGGCGGCGACGAGCCTAAGCGGGAACGTACCTGGGTGAGAATCCCTTCGATTTGCCGGGCGAGCGCCGTCAGCCCATGATTGGTAGCCAGCCGATACGCTTCCTCGGCTAGAGGCAAAGCTTCACGCGGACGACTCCTATCCCGGGCTAATAAGAATGCCTGGTTGGCCAACGATGTCGCGAGCCCGTTTGGGTCCCCTAACTCCCGACAGAGCCGTTCCTGTTCTTTAAGCAGCGCCCAGGCTCCGTCCAAGTCGCCCCGGGCTCGGAGAATCAGGGCTTGGTTGCCCAGCGTCGCGTACAACCCCGCCTTGTCCCCTAACTCCCGACAGAGCCGTTCCTCCTCTTTATGCAGCGCCCAGGCTCCGTCCAAGTCGCCCCGGTCTTGGAGAATCAGGGCTTGGTTCCCCAGCGTCGCGTACAACCCCGCCTTGTCCCCTAACTCCCGACAGAGCCGTTCCTGTTCTTTGAGCAGCGCCCAGGCTCCGTCCAAGTCGCCCCGGTCTTGGAGAATCAGGGCCTGATTGCCGAGGGCAGCGTGCAAGTTTGTCCGGTCACCGCTCTGCCGGCAGTATTCGACCAGGTACGAACGCAGGGATAACGCCTCAGTCGGATGGCCGGTGTCGTCGAGCAGCGTGGCAAGGCGCCAAATGTAAGGAGCGTGTCGCGCCGGCGCATTTAGCACAGGCCGATAGGCCTCCGCCATACGAAATGGCGAGTGATCCTCAATCTGTGCCCAATACGCCTTAACCTCGAACTGGTTGGCTTCCCAGGCGGCAGAGAGAAATGGCAGATCTACAAGCAGGTCTTGCAATCGCGCCCATTCCTGCGCCTGCGCCAGTTGCCAGGGAAATTCGTCTATTGAACGAGGAGCAAGTGGTTGCCGGGCGAAGTAGTTGGCCAGCCGGCGATGCGCCGTGTGTTGATGCTCAGCCGTGGGCAGATAGGTGTCGCGTACCGCCTCGCGCAAATAGTCGTGGAAGAATCCCAGTAAACCCGAGCGGCTGACCAGCGAGTCTTGCGCGGCCAGATAAAACGGTGACCACACCGCTTGCGGCAAAGGTTGGTCGTTAGTGCCGAGTAACTGCAAAAGTTCTGTTTCCAACAGTCCGCGTCGGGCGGCCCACAGCAAGGACAACGCCTCGCCTACGAGGTCGGAATCTCCCTCGTAATCCTGTTCCCAGCGGGCGAGGATCTTTTCGTAGAGATCGGGTACGGTCGGCGCTTCGAGATAGTGAGCGATATATCGATCAAGTTCTTCGTGCCGGCCAAAGACGCGCAGTTCCTCCAGCAGTGCCCGCAGAAACAACGGATTGGCCGCCTGCGCGGCGGCGGCAATGCGCTCGACCCGGTCCTCGCTCAGGCGCTTGCGATACTGCCACAGATACTCGCGAATAACCTGCTTACGTTCATCGGCATGCAGCCCCTCGACTGTGAACGTCGGCCAGCCGCGTTGGTGCAGCGCGTCCAGCGCCCGCCCCGGCAAGGTGGAGAGAATGACGCGCACCTCGGGCGGGAAAAACTCCGGCAGCCAGATCAGGTCCGGCGCGTTGTCGCGGTCTTCAAGCTGGTTGAGGGCATCAAGGACCAACACGAAGCGGCCTTTCACCGCCGCCATGCTCAACCAGTTAGGAAACGCGGCGCGCAGTTCCTCTGTTGTGCTGGGCATCTCCTGCGGCAGCTCGTAGCGCCGCTTCAACTCACCCATGAGCCGCCGCAGGAGGGCGATGTAATCCGCACTCTGCTGCGTGCTGCCGATGAAATGGACCAGCACGAGTACGTCCGGATGTGCCTGGCGATAGCGCCGCACCCAGTTCGCCAGCAACGCCGACTTGCCCATACCGGATTCCCCTAATACGACCAGCGGCGGGTCTTCGCTCTCCACATGCCGGTCGAGCCGCTCGAAGTATTCCTGCCGGCCCACATACACCTTGGCCCGGCTTTCGGCGAAGGCTTCGTGTTCAGTTGCTTCACGGTCCAACGGGTCTGGAGCGGAGCCCTCGGGGTATTCCTGATCAATCGCCGTCCACAAGTCCTCTAGGATCAGGTTCCCAGCTGTCTCTGGCGTCGGATAGTTCTCGCGTAGCGCCACGCCACTGGTGTGAATCCGTTCTTTGAGCCGGCGCAGTTTCTCCGTGCTTTCAGGATTCTCGGCAGTGAAGTCTTGGCGTTGGTCGGGAGGCACAGTCGCGACAAACTGCGGGTCGCGGAAATAGAAGAACGCCCGTGGCGTCATCTGCGGGTTGTTGAGCACGCCGTGGAGAATCTCTAAGGCGGTGACACTGTGCTCTGTGTGTTCGGCCAGCCAGGGTTGGGTTTCCAGCAACTCTTCGGTGATGTGGTCCGGCACCCAGCCATAACGTTCGCCGAGCAGACCGACAAAGTACGGGCGGCAGTTGTCGATCTCAGCCAGACAGATGGGCAGTGCTTCCCCGCGCTCGGTCTGTTCCTCGGTCACCCCCCAACGCAAATCGACCTCGACAAACTCCACGCCACGCTCGCGACAGCGGCGGCGAAGTTCAGGGAATACCTTCTTGATCAAAACGTTCCGCTCCTCCTGCATGTCACGGAAGGTGGAGGAGATGAAGACCCGGACCACACGCTGCTTTGTCACCGTGGGTGTCGGCTGGTCGGTCATTGGGTTATATCTCTCCCTAATGTAAATGCAGGAGACCTTTGGTGAATCGCACGTTTCCTCCCTCGCCCGCTTGCGGGAGAGGGTCGGGGTGAGGGCGTGTTCAGCTACGAGCCTGTCGGCATTTGACCCTCACCCTAGCCCTCTCCCAGAGGGAGAGGGGACTTCTTTTCCCAAGAGTTTTCCTGAACATGCACTACCCGGGCAGCTCGGGTATCTTGACGCGAAACACAATCCGCCAGTCGAGCAGTTCGGCTGTCATAATGTCGGCAGTGGCTTCTGCTACCTGTCCAAGGACACTGGAAGAGAGTGTCAGGCCGGGACTCAGCAATCGCGCGACGGTCTCCTTGAGCCGGTTACTCATGGATTCGGAGCGGTCAGCCACCCGTTGGAATTCTCCTTGATTCCGAATGCCGTAGGCTCCCGCACCGAAGGCAGGAAAAACCGCCGCGAAGAGTGTGAGCCACGGGCTGTGAAACCAGATGTGCAGAGCGCACACCACCAGCGTGAGAAAAAACAAACTGACGCTGAACCGATGGAGCCGGTGATGGATGGTATGAAAACGGTGGGCATTGTCCTGATGAAACTTCACCTGACCGTGAATTTCGGACTTTGCCAATAGTTGGCAATACGCTTCCAGATACAGGCTATCGATCCGTGCGTTCACCAAGCCTGCCGCGCGCACGATGGCGCGCAAGTGCCAATTCACCCAAGTGTTGCGGGGATCGCCGTGGGCATAGTGTGCCGGAACGCGAAACGAAGGCAGGGTCCGACCCAGCGGCGTCAGAAAACGCGTTTGCCGGAGTTGTTCGGCCAGTAGACGATATTCAATCCAGCGCTCATGCCAGCGGCGGTGAGTGTCAACGCGGGTATTGATGATGATGAGCACGATCAGCAGCAGTTCCGTCATTACCCAGAGGGTTTCGTGGGGATGGTCAGCATAGGCGAGGAGGGCGCAAAGGACGGCAAGGCCGCCCATGAGATAATTGGCAACAAAAGAACTGCGGTACAGGTCGGCATAATAGACTGACAACTTATCAGCCCAGGCGTAGTGGTCGCGAAAGCGGGTGTCGATTTGCGCGGCGACTGCTGGGGGAAAAGCAGGCGAGGTTTGCCAGGCATGTTGCCATTCCTCCTTGGTGGCCGCGATAAAATCACGAACGCGAATTTGCAGGTTCCCTAATCTCCTCTCGGCAACGAGGTCACGGAAGGCCTTGAACAGCAGTCCTAGCAGGGTCCAGGACGGTTGCGTTTCCGAGAAATACGTCTCACGCAGGTCTGGTCGCGGTGGTGTCGGAGGGTCGGGTAGGTCGGATGGTGGCGGTGTTGGGGGGATAAGAAGTTGCCTGAGTCGTCTGGGAAACTCGTCGGGCGCTAATTCGCAACGCTGACCATCTTCATCTCTGACCAGTAAACAGATGTCATGCGGGTCGCGGGAGTGAATCCAGACCGTGGGAATCTCCAGCCGAATAGCTTCCTCGACGATCTGCCCAGTGCCTCCTTGCCCGGCGGGCGTCTCGCCGTCCCAGATAGCGATCAGCACATCGCACTGGCGCAGTACCATGCGGCCAACGGCTTCGTAAGCCTCGTTCTCCCGCTTCGAGGTCTCGCGTGAGCCGTCGAGTTCGAACACCGCTGGGGCTTGCTTAAGCATGGCGCGGTACTCAGCGCGCGACTCGCGGGTACTGAAGTCTTTCTCGTATTCGTCCCGGTCGAAGGGCAGGGGGCATTGCAGTTCAAAGCCTAGGGTAACGGCTTCCTGTGCCACGATACGGTCGGCTCCCTCTGCCAGTGGAGAGATGACGCGGAGGATTGGTGGACCTGGAGCGTAGGGTGAGTCGGCGGCAAGAACATCCTGTGCGATCTGGAGAACCCGCTCTAGCACCTCGCGGATTTTCGCTCGCAAGAGCGGTTCGTCGGCTTGAGTAAGCCTATTCAGGCGGTGCCCGGTGACACCGACGCGGACTGCCAGGCGAGGGCGGGGAGGGTGGGGATCGGTTGGAGAGATCTCCATTATGACTCTTTCGCTCTTCACCACAAGTGCCATATCCGAAACCCTCCGGCGCTGTCAACCTTCAAGGTACGGAACTCTTCCTGAAATGTTTTGCCGTGAGGGAGAAAGGTCAACCGTCGCGCCGCGACGGCGGACGGTGATTGGGTCTTCGATACCGGCCTTAAAAGGCCGGCCTACCATCCTGGGCCGCTCCGCGGCACTCCCATCCTCGCGGAGCGAGGGGCCGAGGGTAGCCGGGGGATTCATCCCCCGGCGAGGGAGATGATGGCTCTAAATCTAGGCTGCACGCTCAGGCTCAACCCCACAGATACCGCTCGTCATACTCGATGCCGTGCCTATCGAGCAAGGCGCGAAACTCTTCCTGAAATGTTTTCCCCCGGTGATGCTCACGCTGGGTTTCCACGTATTTGATGACTTCCGGTAGATTCGACTTGCTCACCGTGCACGCCCCATAGCCGTCTTGCCATCCGCACCCACGGAGCGCGGGGAAGGTATCATGAAGCCATTTTGAGGAACCACCTTTGAGCACTTGCACCATTTTACTGGGCGCTAGCGTCGGCGGCATGCCAAGGACCAGATGCACATGATCTTCAATGCCACCGATCTTGAGCGGAACAAGCCTGTTGTCGTGGGCGATACCACCGAGGTACGCCCAGAGGCGTGACTCAAGGTCTGGGGTAATCCAGCACTCACGATTCTTGGTGCTGAAGGTGACGTGGTATTGGAGGCATGTGTAGGTGTTTGCCATAGGTTCCGTCGATATGACTGTGCGATGCAAAAGGAAAAAGGTCAACCGTCGCGCCGCGACGGCGGGCGGCGGTTGGGTTTTCGATACCGGCCTTAAAAGGCCGGCCTACCGTCACGGGCCGCTCTGCGGCCCTCCTCATCCTCGCGCAGCGAGGGGATGGGGGTAGCCAGGGGGATTCATGATGCTGTTGATAAACTCCGCACCTCCGCCGGGGAATGAATTCCCCGGCTACCGTCAACAGCCCCTAGGGGGCTGAGAGCCGGCTTCAGCCGGCGGCATGAGGGTAGCCCGATGCTTTAGCGTCGGGCGGAAATGGCGGTTAGGCATTTATCAACAGTGTCATTCATCCCCCGGCGCGGTTATCCCGCCACCGTAATTGTACTCGTGCGGCTGCCTCTGCGGACTTCGATACGCGTCGGCATGGCGGCGGCAACTTCTTCGACGTGGGTAATAATGCCAACCATGCGCCCTTCTTCGCCGCGCAATTCTTGTAGGGTTTCGCTGACCAGTTGCAATCCTTCGCGATCCAAACTGCCGAAGCCTTCATCGAGGATGAGACACTCGGTGGAAGTTTTTGCGGCTTTCCCAGTGGCAATCGCGCGGAAGCTTTGCGAGAGCGCAAGTGCGATAGCCAACGAGGCAAGAAACGTCTCTCCACCAGAGAGCGAATGCGTGGGCCGGGCGCGTTGTTGATCTTCATGATCAACGATCAAGAGATCAATAGAGCGGCGCTTGTACTCAATCTTGAAAGCATAGCGCCCGTGAGTGAGGCGGTGCAGGTGCACACTGGCGTCATGCATCAAGGCCTTAACGGCGCCTTCAGATAAGAAGTCCGTAAACTCGGCGCCAAGTAATTTGCGCAGATCGGTCGCCAAGCGGCCTTCCGTTTCCGCCGCACTGAGCTTCTCTTCTTCTTGTTCCTTCTCCGTGCAACGGCGTTCAAGGTCGGCGATTTCGGCCTCTAAGCGGCCGCGCCGTTCCTGCAGGGCACTCAGGTGCCCACGCGTATCATTCAACCGCTCTTGCAGGTTCTCGCCCTCCGCCCGAGGTCCAGCAAGTCACTCTCTCGCACTGCGGCTTGTAACTCAGTTCGTGCCTCAGCCAGCAGTGTTTCTGCTTGAGTGACCGCTTGGTGAGTTTCGCGCAGCACCCGTTCACGTGCCTGTAGGTCTGCCTGAAGTTCCAGCGCTTGTCGCTCAGCCTGTTCGCGGTCTTGCTGCAGCAACTGTTCACGTTGCACCAGATCCGCATGTTGCACTTGTCGGTGGGTCAGCTCACTCAACTCTTGCGTAAGGTCAGCGAGCGCAGGTAGGGCCGCATCGCCGGAGAGATCGAGATTTTCCCGGGCTGCCCGCGCTTCGCGTGCCACTTGAGCTGACGCGGCATTGCCTTCAGAGGTGAGGACACCACACCGACCTTCTGCTTGCAGCTTCCTCGTCTGGAGCACACTGAGTTTGTTTTCTTCCTGCCGCCATATGTGTTCCAACGCTTTGACTGCTTGCTCGGCTTGCAGAAGTGTCTGCCGGCGGGCAGTCAACGTCGTTTCTGGATCATCAGCTCCGGAAAGATACGGAGCGAGAGACTGAGACAGCACCGCCATGTGGGTTGAGCCAGTTTCCCTTTGGCCGGTAATGCGGCGGAGCGCCTCGGTCAATTTTGCCTCTTCTTGCTGGGCCTTTTCCCGCGAGCGGGCAAGCGTCTGTTTTTCTTGTTCTGCCGCTTGCAGATTTGCTTCTATGGTCTTCAGCTGTGTGGCGGTCTCCTGGCGTTGAGTTTGCAGTGCACTCAGAGCCTGTGAAAGAGAGGAGAACCCAGGAAAACGGGAGATGAACCGTTGCTGCGCCTCCTGGCGTTTTTGCTGTCGCTCAGCCAGGTCTCGCTCCGCTCCGTCACGTTGGGCACGGAGAGCGGCGATCGTTGCTTCACCCTTTTGTAGCGCTTGCTGACCCTGAGTGGCGGAAACTTTGGCTGCCTCATAGGCCTGTTGCAGCGTAGCTACATCTGCCTGTGCAGTGGAGGAGAGAGAAGGGATAGCGCGCACAGGGGTTTGGCAGACCGGACACGGCTCCCCAACCTGCAGGGTTGCGCGTAAGTGTTCGGCTTCGTGCTGACGGCGGTTCTCTTCCAAAGCATTAAGGGTGACCTGCTCGTGTTGTTGGGCGTGCGCCACGGCAGCGTGTTGTTGCTGGGCTATCTGCTCGGTTTTTGCTAAGTCCGCCTGGGTTTTCTCCACTGCTTGGCTGGCACGTTGCTCTTCCTGGGTCGCTTCCCGCAGGTCCTTGCCAAGATGATCAGCTTCGAGCGCCAAACGGGCTTTCTCGTTCTCTTCTTCTCGTGCTCGTTCACGCTGCTGCATGAAATGATGGAAAGTCTGCTCGGCAGTTGCTTCTTGTTGCAGCAGGGTCGCGAGCGTTTGTCGCAGGCGAGAGAGATCCTGGGTCGTGGTTTGCTGCTGCTCGGTGAGTCGCTCCTGCTCTTGCCCCAATTCTTTCCAGCGTTTGGCTTGGTTGATTCTTTCGGTCAAGCGGGCAATATCCCCGTTCGCGGCAATTCCTGCTGCTAACGTCGTCGCCTGCTCATTATAGACACGCTGGGCATGCACAACGGTTTGTTCCTGCGCTGAGATCTGGCGCGTGAGGGTATCCAGTTCTTGTTGGACACGACTGAGGGCGAGGTTCTTTCGCTCAGCCTCTTGCAGCGCAGTCTTGTACTCGCGCACGTGCGCAACCGCGTGCTTGACGGTCTCGTAGCGACGAGCATCATACCCCAGCGCGGTCCGTTCGGTGATAGTCTCAGTCAGCGCCAGCACGAAAGTCTGTAGTTGCGCTGCGGCAGTTTCCTGCTTTTGTCGGGCGAGTTCTCTCTCTGCCGTGCGTACCTGGGCTTCGTCCTGCAGATTGGCCAGACGGGAGCGGGCATTGCCAACACCTTGGGCGCTCTGTGTCAATCCGCGTAATACTTCTTCGAGTGCGCTGGTGGTGGAGATTTGCTGGATTACCAACCCCAGCTCCTCGTGCCGCTGTTCGGCCAAGGCACGGGTGACGCCAGCGTACTGCGGCTGCGCCAGGGTTTCACTAATCGTACGAGCCCGTTCTTTTGCGCGTGTTTCTACTTCTTTGGCACGTTCGGCGACACGGGAGTAGACACCGAGTTCCAGAATACTCGCGAGCAGATCGCGACGGTCGTTCGGTTTACTGCTGAGGAACTCAGCATATCTGCCCTGAGGGAGGATGACTGTTTTAGTGAAGGCGTCGAAATCGAGCCCCAGGAGCGCTTCGATTCGTTTGGTCAGCAGGTCAGACCCGGAGCTGTCCTGTATCCAGTCTTCCCCTTCCAGCTCGCTGAGACCAGATTCGGTCGTCTTACCGGTCCGTCGCACGGCACGGAACCAGCGCGGACCAATGGTGAAATCGAAAAACACCTCACACGTCCCCTCGCCGGCAGAGATCACACCTTTGGAGTCGGCACCGTAACGGGCAGTTCGTCCATAGAGACACCAGACAATAGCGTCAATGAGTGACGATTTGCCACTGGCCATAGGACCGGTGATGGCAAAGAGGTCGAGGTTGGAAAAATCGACCTCGTGCACCTGCCCATCGGTTGCGCGGAAGGGCATGAAATTTTTGAGGGTGAGTTTTTGCGGTCGCATAGGAATTAGGGGCTAGGGGTTAGGGGCTAGGGGCTGGGAAGACCCGGTAGTGTCGTGTCCATCGTAGGCGTATCCATCATAGCCGGAGGATTTATGATGCTGTTGATAAATGCCTAACCGCGGTTTTCGCCCGACGCTAAAGCATCGGGCTACCCTCACGACGCCGGCTCACGCCGGCTCTCAGCCCCTTCGGGGCGGTTGATGGTAGCCGGGGGATTTATCCCCCGGCGGAGGTGCGGAGTTTATCAACAATCTCATTTATCCCCCCGCGAGATTCCGGCCTCCAGCCTCACGCCTCATCTCTCGCCGTACTCGCCTCTTGATACAGACGCTCAAAGAGCGCCATCAGTTGGGGCTCGGGATCGGTTTTACGTTTGCTCTGGTAATACTCGCGGAACAGTTCTCCAGCCGGACGGTCCACACGACTCCTCTGGTCCCTATCACTAGTGGTGGTCACTGCCTCTTGCAGCTCCGCAAAGCGCAGCGAGATCACTTCAGGCAGCCCGCGAATCTTATCAACCAGAGCCATATTAGGTTTATCCAGCGACAACACGACTTCGACCCACGCGTCAGTAAAGTCGTGCGCTTGCGCCAGAATAGCCTCGGCGGTGCCGGTTCGCCGCAGGAGCCACTTGCCTTTGCTGAGTGTAATTTCGTTTACCGTCGCTGGTTTTCCTGGCGCTACGTTGATGAGGCACACGCTTTTCTTCTGGTCCCGTTCGCCGAAGTCCATCTGTAGGATCGATCCGGCATAGCGTGTTTGTGACTTGGCTTTCTCAACGATTTGCGGTTTATGCAAGTGGCCGAGCGCGACGTACTGCACATGAGCTGGTAAAAACCCGGTGTTGACGGGAAATACGCTGGAGCGCCACTCGCCGCCACCGAACTCGCATTCGAGCAGGTGGAGGTGAGCAAGCACGATCGACACTGCCCCCCGGTCTGTCCGTTGTATCCCGTCCACCAGGGCACGGAAAAAGTCCTGCACCTTTACCTGGTAGGCGCTGAGGCGGGCCTCTTCGGTCATGCCCATACTTTCAGCCGTGCTGAGCACCAGATGCGGATGGAGATAGGGCAGACAACCGATCAGCGCCTTTTCCCCTCCCGTGCGGGCAGCGATCGGGACGATCAGAGAAGACAGATCTTCGACAACCTCAGGAACGATATGCGCTTGGACCAGCGTTCCGAGCGGTTTCAGCGCCCGCAGCAAAGACGGATCATCGTGATTCCCCGGAATCAACACCGAGGGAATGCGCTCACGGGCCAGGTCCGCCAAAGTTTCCGCCACCAGT
Source organism: Deltaproteobacteria bacterium (assembly GCA_016200595.1). Lineage (GTDB taxonomy): Bacteria > Desulfobacterota > Binatia > Bin18 > Bin18 > JACQEL01. The sequence continues at coordinate 3,876 of JACQEL010000370.1, read as the reverse complement.
TCCTGAGCTTCGAGCGCCGGACGACGTTCGTGAAAGATATCCCCGGTGACCAGAACCGCATCGACCTGTTCTTGTTTGGCGATATCGAGGATCTCGGCGAAGACCGCACGGTGCTCGTCGATGCGGGAGCGGTTACGAATAGTGCGCCCGACGTGCCAGTCCGAGGTGTGAAGAAATTTCATGCTAGTACTCCGCCGCACTGATTTTGAGGATCTGTCATTCTGAGGCTACAGGCCGAAGAATCTCATATTCAGTCACTCGTAGGGCGAGATTCTTCGCCTTCGCTAGGCTTCGGCTCAGAATGACACTACTCATTTTCACCGCAACACCTACTAATCTGTCTCTGTCTCAACACGCACGGCCTGGTAGCATAGGCCGCTGACCTGGGCAAAAAATAGTTTCATGAACTCCGCCTTATCTTACCGAGTTTCAGATTTGGCGGGGCGAGGTCCTGCTCATCTTCCCGCGTTGCCCAGGCCGGTCGGGGAAAACAGACCGGAACGGGAGTAGGAATATCCGGTTGTGAAACGATCATGCGTCCGGAGGTGAGAATCTTCGCACGTTCCCGCAGCGTGGGCGTGAGAAATCCGTATTCCGCGCGTTCGGCTTCAGCGGCATCCAAGCGCCCGACGATGCGGAACGCCGGATTGGCGACAATGCGCCGCTCGACCTCCGACGCCGTCTGCTGGGCGCCGATCAGAATCGTCCCGCTGGACCGGCCGCGTTCGGCGATTTCCAGCAACCGTTCCCGGATCGGCGACCACCCATCGCGTGGGGCATAACGGTTCAGTTCATCGACAATGATGAAACACAGCGGCCCCGCTGCGCCGGTGGCTTCTTTCTCCTCTTGGATCTGCTGTAAAACCGAGCCGACCACGAAGCTCTTCCCTACTTCATAGAGGTCAGTCATGCTCACCACCGTCACTTGCTTGTTGTGCCAATTGATGGTGTGCTTGGCGGGATCGGCATCGCCGGGATCACGAATCAGGTACGCCACTTTCTCTTGCGCCCCGTAGAGACGGCGCATGAACGCATTGACCGTACCGCTCGCCTGATTGGTCGAGGAGGCAATAACCTCGATCGCTTTCGCTAGCGTAAGAAAGTCACGGATCTCCTGCTCCGCTCTAACCTCGCTGTCCTCTTCAGAGTCATCTTTCCCCTTCTTCACCGTACGCAGAAAGATACCGGGACCAGGTCCGCTTTTGTCCGCCTCATCCGCTGCCTCTTTGAGGCGATTCTCTACTTGATACACCAGCGAGGAGAGCAACGAGGCATCCTCCCCAACTTCGGTAAAAAGATAGCGCAGCAACCCTTCACGACAGAAGCTCCGCACCGTCCAGAAATAGGGAGTCACTTCATCAGGCCGACGCGCAGTGACTTTGGGGATGAGCGGCCCTTGCCGGTTTGCCGCCGGCGGGACAAAGAACTGCACCGAGTCAAACGGTTCCGCCGGCAATCCCAACTGCGCGTACTGCGCCATGTCTTCCGGCGTGAGGTCTTTGTTCTTTTTGTCGAGAAACAACAGGTCCTCCCCTTTGACATTAAAGATAATGGCGTGCGTATTGGCCGGATCAGGGAGAGCGCCACAGTGCAGTAAACTGTACATGAGAAACGTCGTGTAAGTAGTTTTAGTGGCGATGCCAGAGACTCCGCTGATGTTCACGTGGGCGCCCTTACGGCCCGTGAGGAAATCGAGATTACCGTACACCACTTCTCGGCCGGACAGGGACAGGCCGATAGGGAACTTCCGTTCCATCTTATCCATGAACAGCGCCTGAGCGTATTCATCACCAGTGACAACACGGACCGGATTGCCAGGAATCGGCGGATAATAGTATTCGGGCATCAGACGCGTGACTTTGACGTGGGCCACGATAGACAGTTCCACCGGCAGGCCGCGCTCGGCCTCGATCACATCGGAGTCGAACACCGAGCCCTGGTGCCGAGCACGAATTATGTCGACAATGCCGAAGAGTTTGAGCTCACTCCCATCTGGTGTCGGGGCTTTGGTCTCCACCACTACGGCATCGTTCATCTGGACTTGTTCGTCATCATCCAGGAGAACCCAAAACTCTAAGGGGGTTGCATCTTGTGTGCCTATGACTCTGCCCATCACTCCTCCAATGTCCCAAACGAAGCCAGAGTCGCCTGCTCTTCGGCCATCGCGCGCAATTTCTGCTTGATGCCTCTCAGCACCAACTGCGCATCTCCCAGCTTGTGACGCAGCTGCCGCTCTAACCCACCAATGGGGATAAGATTTTGTGGCGCCCGGGGGTCTTTCGGGGCGCGTGAAGCTAATTCACGCACCTTTACCGCCGCTTGATCGAACAAATTGGACACATCGCCATGCTCGCGTTGGGAGGGATTGACCTCCAAGCGCACTAACCCAGCAAACGGAATCTCTATGGGCTGAGGCAAGGTGAGTCGTAGATAACAGGTCAGGATCTTATAGCCGGTGTTTTTGCGTTTGCCCTCGATACAAAAAAAGGGAGTGCGCTGGCCGGCCTGCAATCGTCCGAGAATCGTGGCGCGTTTGGCCGGAAGATAGAGTTTATAAATCGTCTTGATGACGCCAACCACGGCAGAAGCCCCACCAAAAAACTTGAGACTCCCATCGGCGAGTACCAGCTTATCCGACCCAGACAGAGCTTCGGCTACCTGGGCTTCGGCTCTGCGCATCTCATTGACTAACGCTTCGCGCAGGTCGTCATAGATATCAGCTTTCGAGCTGTGCCCCCGGTAACACAAAATCGCACTTCTGCCGGCAGGGACTGTAACGTCCTCAGGAGTCGGCCAATTACCCCCGGCAATAAAGAGACGTTCGACACGGTCCTGAACGACCCGCACTTGTGAATTGATAGCCACGGCACCCGCAGCAAAGGACCCGAACAGAGCCAGCGCTCGTCGCTCTCCGTCCTCCACCATGCCGGAAGCGTCGCTACGCATCACGCCATCCACCACGACCGTTTCCTGCGGTAAAATCGTTGGGGCAGGATTGATCGGTTTCCACGGGCATTCTTCGCCGTCAGCTTCGAGCGCGTGAACTACAGTCTCCTCAGTATCAACCTCATGCGAAGTTGCCACTTGGCTGCCGTAGTCACCTCCCCAAGGATCAAGGACAATGCGCATGTTTCAACCCTCCCCCTTCCCCTTTTGTTCGCTACTCGGCTGAACATTGTCGGCTGGAAAACACGCACTGTCGAGCCCAGCAGCTTTCTCAGTTCCGTGGCATACGGCGTTGCAGGATCGCCGTGCCTACCACAGCCCGCTCGCTCTGAGCAGTCTCCGCCACCACATCGCAGTGGACAGTCGGGATTCCCCCAGAAATGTCCTTTTCCGTCACCGTCCCCCAACACGTTAGGTGTTCCCCATGTTTCACCGGTGCACGAAAACTGACGCTGAGCGTACGGATACGCCACCCCGGAAAGTAAGCAATCAGCATTTGGGTTAACAGGTTCGCACTCAGTGGGCCGGGGACGATCGGGCTGGTAAAGCCCTTTTGCTGGGCAACAGCCGGATCGATGAAGCGGCGATCGATCATACGCACAACCGCGCCGAAGCGTTGCACCATCTCCTCGGTGAGTTCGTGCACGATCGGACCAATCTCGTCACCGATGTCAATCTCGTCAATTGATCGAGGTTCTTGTTTTTGCATGTGTCTCTCTATTGATCGCTGAAGGCTGCTGAAAATGGTGTTCATGCTTCGACAAGCTCAGCATGAACGGTAAACCTCCAACGTTTTCAAGATCTACCCGTTCGCCCTGAGCCAGTCGAAGGGTGAACGCGGGGAGGGTCCGTACCCTGCTAGAGCTTCTTCTCCGGTGAGCGGATCATCTGCCGTTCACGCATGCAGACGACCGTCTGCCCCTCTGCGTT
>JACQEL010000369.1 GCA_016200595.1 Deltaproteobacteria bacterium | reverse complement strand
GTCTCACCCAAGTGAAATTCACTACAAGTTCTCTGACCTGATGACTCTTCCTGTAGTGCCCGACTTATAATGGCCCGCCGTCAGCCGTTGGGGTAATAATCATAGTTCTGCACCAACAGGCTCAACTGCTTGTCCGGCACCTCCACGTCCACGTATTGCGGGTACGTCAGCCCGTTGGGCAAGGTGGCGAACGTCGCCGTCACCGTCACTGCATCACCCTGGTAAGTGGTGCTGACCTGAATCCGTCGCGTCTGAAACGTCGTCGGATTCACCGCTAGGAAGAAAGTGTCGCCGGGGTTGACCACATTGCCGCCGCTCAGCTGCATGATCGGACTGCCGTCGGGTGCGTGCCCGCCCTGGATGTTTGCCTGGCTGATAAAATTGATCACGGCACCGGCCGAGGGCAGCGTGTACTGGTCCACCAGCGCACGCAGGCCGCTCATGTACTGCTCCGTCTGTTGCCGCTGATTCTCGGCGATGGCCCGGCGCAGGAAGCCCATGGGCAACTGGGCGCTCTGGTCGTTCAGCAGCGTCTGCTGCAGATTCCCGTCGGGTCCGTAGCTGACTTGATCAATACGCGTGTCCTGGACCGTCCCATTCTGGGTCAGTTCGATGCGCGAGGTCCAGGAGTACTGCTTCAACTGCGCAGAATTCTTCTGCCGTGCCTGGATGATCATGTTGGCGATGCCTTCATTGGGTACCTGCGCCCTGATGGGCAACGGACAAACAAGGATGATTAGGCCGATAATCAAGATGATCGAACAGATTGTGCGCTTCATGGGAATCCTCCATTATAGAGTTCTCCTAAATCATTTGTGGCGAGCACCGTTCATGCTTCGACTTCACCCTCCGGGTGTAGTTTATCCTGAGCCTGGTCGAAGGGCGGACAGAAATATTTACGACACAGCTCGTTTATAGCGCTTTGCACTTGCATGCATCCTGGGAGCGCGCCCATCTTGGGCGCTTTTCAGGCGGGCGGGACGCCCGCGCTCCCAGCGGAGCAGGACACAGCCAACTGAAAACCGTTATAGGTTCCCTATAGATGTTCTGGAGCTCGTTTTACACCGCATGTACGAACCAGTGTAGCTATTTGGTTTTGGGGATCCGCGTATAGTATTGATGCAATTCGTCTCCTAAGGCATAGATCGTTTGGTCTGGCCCAAGGTCCAGCACCTGGTCTTCGGTCAGGATCCGGGTGCGGTATTCCCAACCCTTAGGGAGCTGTTTCATCTGCTGGCCGAGCGTCGCGAGCGATTCCATCGGGACATGCTCCTTGCGGGCCTGCAGGACATAGCTGTTGCCGTCGGGATCCACGAGTTCGTACACAGGTTTGCCCTTGGAGTACACCATTTTCTGTGTCTTCTTCGGCATGAAGACTTTGTACGGCGCGGTCCCCTGCGCCTCTTTTGCAAGCAAGGCAGGGTCCAGCGTAGCGACCCACCGGGCTTCAATGCCTCCAAAGGAGGCCGTCTCTTCGAACCAGAGGGTTTCCGAATCCGCCATCCAATATTGCGGACCATTCAGTTGGACCTTCAGCGCGCCGGACTGCTTGGCGAGCTCATTGAGATCCAGCGCGTTCCACAGTTGGGCCGGACAGTCATTCAGACCCGTCGTGTTGTAAACCTCGATGCCGCCTGCCGTGACAACGAGGAACTCGCCGTAGCGCAGGTTGCGCGTTTGCGTAACCGTAACTTCAGTAAGATTTCTAGTCATTGTTTTCTCCTTTCTCTGGGTGTGGTTTGGTTTCTTCGTGTTCGTTGTTTTACCTGGTCAGTCCCGGCTGTAGCTAAGGGACGGTTCAAGCCGGGACTGCGTCTTACTTCTTCACTCCCTTTGCCGCGAACTCCGCCTTGGTGGTGTAATAGCCCTTGGGATAGTAAGGCCCCATGACGGCCTCTTCCGTGCCGGGCTTGTGTATTTTTGCCGGGCTGTTCTCCCAATCCGACTGGCAGACCATGTAGCGCATGAGCAACATACCCCAGTCCTTGCGGTCGCGCGGGTCCTGCAATCCCTCGCCCGGACCCCAGTCGATCCAGACCACGCCGTTTTCGTAGGTGGCGTTCTTGGGACGGTCTTCCGGGAGGCTCACCACGATGGTGTAGAAGCCGTCCTTGTCCACCGGCACCATCATGTCGCTCACGCCGTCCCAGAGTTCGCCGGAGGGTGCCGAGGCCATGGTGCAGACCGACCAGTATTTCACCTGGCCGTCGGGCATGGTCTTCGTTCCTGCGAACGTGTTCGGGAAGGTCGGCATCTTGCCGCGGAAAACGTAAACCGGGCCAAACTTCCGCGAGAGGTAGGTGACCAGGTAAGCGGTCGTGGGATCGCCGCCGCCCTCCATCTCGGTCTGGAGTTTGATCTGCGCCCGCTCCTCCGGCGGCATGAAGGCACCGGCGACGGTGTATTTCATGCCCCAGAAAAGCTCCCATTGGGCATCCTTGCGCGCGGGTGCCGAGGCGGGATCAAGCGCGGGGTCGTTCGTCTTCGCATTGATCAGCCCATACCACGCCTCCGCGTCCATCGGCGGCGGCGCGGAACCCAGCCGTTGCACCCATTGTCTGGTGATTTCTTCGGCGGAGACCACGGTGCCATCGGCGAGCTTCGCCTCGTAGGTGACGAGTGGGCCTTCCGTGGAAGACTCATGCGCCTGGCCCAGGCCCGCGCCGTCATAGCCCTCGTCCGACAGGTAGATGCGGAAGACGGGTTGAATCGGCTGGCCCTCCTTGCCTGCATAGATGGTGTTTATCGGGCGAGCGGCGGGGTTCTTCGGCGGTTCGTCCGCCACGATGTGGAGGGTGTAGCTGCGGTTCGTGACCGTGCGATCCGCCCCCACCTGATACGGATTGGCCGATCCCGGGTCCGGCTCGATGTCGTATGCGGCCAGATCCTCGCCGCCGAGCGCGATGAAGGTGTTCCGCTCGAACCGGTAGAGCGCGAGCTTGAAATAGCGGGCGTGCGGAAATTTGCCGCGAATCGTCAGCGAACTCCCGGCGGGCATCATCATCTGCCCGATAAAGTAGGTCGGTCGCTTGTCGGGCCAGAGGTTCGGGTTCTGGTAGTCCTTGGGATTCTCCAAAAGATTCCAGTAATCCCAACCGCGCGGTCCCTGGAACAAGCCGGGTTTGTTGTAGCGCTCATCCGTGCGGATGACCGCCCCGAGCGGCAGATTGCCATAGCGATCCGCGCTTTGCGCCGTGGCCCGTTTCTCACGAGTAAAAGGGGTCGGTGCAGAAACCGTATCGCCTTGTTCAGTAAGATTTCTAGTCATTGTTTTCTCCTCTTCAGATTCGAACGTGTTCATGTTCACCTCACCACCGCGAAGGCGGCAGACTCCGTGCGCCCGCTCATTGGATCCAACCTTGTTGCTCGAATCTCGTCTTGAGCACATCGGCGATTTCTTTGGCGGTCTGCTTGGCTCTGCCCTCAACCGTGCTGCTGCCGCTCTCCTCCCCATACACTTTCATCCCAGTGCTGATGATGAGGCCCGCCGGGTTACCAGTGGCAATGAGGCCGGCAACCCCCAAGGCCGCCCCCGGGGCTTTGCTGCCGCCGGAATCTACGGTGCCGGAGCCGAGTTTGCGCGGTCCCTGAGCCGTCACCTGGTAGCCTTCGACCGCCGTTCTCAACTCCGATGCCCCGGAGCCAAATCCGATGACGAGGCGCTCGGCCGCATTGCCCTCGTTGACTGACAAGAGATAGCCCTGGATTATAATGTCGTTGATTTGCGGTATCGTGCCCGCCCCAGCCCGCGCTGCCGGCAGTCCCATGCTTTGGATCTGCTGGACCAATTGCGTCGCAATTTCAGCGCCCAACTGCCGGCCGGTCGCGATCTGCTCGGCGGTTTGGGACGTGGCGGAAGCCTGGCCGGCAAGCGGGGAGTCGGCCGGAACATCGGCGGCCGTGGCGGCGAAGTTGTACACCCAGATGTGCTCGGGCCGCGAGAGTTGCCCGGTCACGAGTTGCTGGCGGTTGGTGACCTTAGTCGTGGCGCACCCGGCGGCCACGACTAAGGCGAACAGACAGAGGACGAGTGTCGCTATTTTTCTTCGCAGTGCCGAGCGGGCTTCAGGTGAGTGGCAGGGGAAGGTGAGCGTCAGGTGGCCCTGTGCGCTGGTAAGCGCGTTGATTTTGTTCAAGCTACGGTAGGTTTTCATAGTTTCTTTCTCCAGTTTTAGGTGTTTGTCAATTCGCGGGCCGCATCCTGAAGGACGCGGCCCACACGACTTACAACTGCACGCGGTTCAGTCCGCCGCTGGAATCGGTCCGTCGGTTTGCAGTTTCTCCTCCTGCAACTGAGCGGGGGAACCGAGGTATTCCACGCGCGCGCCCTCGATCTTGCCGTTGAATTTGAACGGCGCCTGGTCGTAGTACTCAAGCCCAACGGGCGAGCCAAGGTCGATGCCGAAGTCGAGGCCGTCGTTGGCGGTGAAACCGAGCGGGGCGCTGACCGGCACCACGCCCGACGCGACTTCCTTACCGTCAACTTTGAGTACAACCTTGAGCGGGCCGGCCGGCTTGCGCTCGACATACGAGGTCTCGACCTGAATCCTCACCTTGCCGGTGGGCAGTTTGTCCTTGGCCGTGATATCGGTGCGCGTGATCTCAAACAGGTTGTATTCGTACGACAACGTGCCGTCCTTCACGTAGCAGGTGAGCCCCCCGGAAAAACCGCCAAGCGCGTAGAGCACGCCGTTGGCATTGGCCGGGACGTCTGCGTCAATGGTCACAACGTTGGGCTTGTTGCCCAGGGCCGGAGCAGCGAATTCCGGCATCCGCGTGATCGCGCCCGGGAAGGTCCACGACGTGTAGGGCGGCGCCAGGCGCAGTTCGGGGTGGAACGCGGCAACCCACAGGCCGCCGCCGATGGGCAAGCCACCGTTCTTGGTGAACTCGATCAGAAACAGGTCTTTCTTGTCCGCAAGCTCCGCCGGCATCTTGTCAGCCAGATCGTCGGCCTGCGACCAGTCTTCATTGAGGTTGTAGAGTTCCCACTTGTCCTTGTCCGGCGTCCATTCGCGGAGGCCTTCCGGCACGCCGGGAATCCACGGGGTGCGCGGGCCAAATGCGGACGCCATCCAGCCGTCATGGTAAACGCCGCGGCTGCCCATGATTTCGAAATACTGGGTGTGTTTCACTTCCTTGGCCTTGGCCTCATTGAAGGTGCTGGTAAAGCTGACACCGTCGAACGGGTCTTGTGCAATGCCATTAACCACGCGCGGCGGCGTGATGCCCAAGATGTCGTAGAGGGTCGGCACCACATCGTTCACGTGCAGGAACTGCGCGCGGGGCGTGGCGTCGGGCTTGATCTTCGCCGGCCAGCGGACGGCCAGCGGGTTGCGGGTGCCACCGAAGTGCGAGGCGATGAGCTTGGTCGCCTGGTACGGTGTGCTGCCGGCCCAGGCCCAGCCGGCGTGATACATGTTGTCGGTCTTGGGTGAACCGAGCACGTCGAGGCCGCCGAGTGCGTCGAGCGCCTTAAGCTGCTGCTCCGTGGTGGTCGGGATGCCATTCTGGGCGAGCAGCTCGCTGATGGTGCCGTTCTGGCCTTCGGCGGAGGCGCCGTTATCGCCCCAGATGTACAAGATCAGCGTGTCCTGGCCGTAACCGAGCTGATCGATCTCCTCAACGATGCGGCCGACCTGCGCGTCCACGTGTTCAGTGAACCCGGCGAACACCTCCATCAGCCGGCGTTGAAACGGTTTCTCGTCTTCGGGGATCGAGTCCCAGGAAGCAAGGGTGGCAGGTCGCAGGGTCAGCTTCGCGTTCTGCGGAATCCAGCCCAGTTGCTTAGCGCGCTGGAAGGCGCGCTCGCGGTACTTGTCCCAGCCGTCGTCGAACTTGCCTTTGTACTTGTCGGCCCATTCCTTCGGGACTTGATGCGGGCCGTGGGAGGCGCCGCTCGCCCAATACATGAAGAACGGCTTGTCGGGTGCGAAGGCTTTGTGCTGTCGCAGCCAGGTGATCGCGTCATCGGCGAGGTCCTCGCTCAGATGATAATAATTGTGGCCCCCGGAAGTGTGCGGATGTTCGACGAAGGCGGTGTTGCGCACCAGCATCGGTTCGTACTGCGATGCTTCCCCGGCGAGGAAACCGTAGAAGTACTGGAAACCGTAGCCGCTGGGCCAGTATTCAAAGGGGCCGACAGCGGTGGTTTGGTCGGCGGGTGTGTTGTGCCACTTGCCCCACGCCGCGGTGTGATAGCCGTAGTCCTTGAGCACCTCGGCGACGGTGGCGCTGCTCTTCGGGATGGTGCCCATGTAGCCATCCCAGTCATTTGCCAGCTCGGTGATCTGGCCGCTGGCGACACGGTGATGGTTGCGCCCGGTCAGCAGTGCCGCGCGCGTGGGCGAACACATCGCGGTCGTGTGAAACCGGTTGTAGGAGATTCCCTCTTTAGCGAGCTTGCTCAGGGTCGGCGTATGAATCTCGCCGCCGTAGGTATCCGTCTGAGCGGGGCCGACGTCGTCGATGAGCACGATGAGAATATTCGGCGCATCCTTGGGCAGACGGTTCACCGCCGGGAGCGGACTATAGATCGACTCCTGCATGGTCCGTTCGGCAATGCTGCCGGATGGTTTGGGCGGGAACGGCAGGGCTTCTTGCGCGCCTGCCGGCAACGCCATCAGCATGGCTGCAAGAGTGGCAAGAATGGCTACAGTCAGCGTTCCATTCAACCTTCTTGGCTTCGCCTTCATCTATTCCCTCCTTACTCTCTCAAACGATTTTCTCAATTCAGATGCAAAAATCTGCATTTGCTGTGACAGGCAGTGATGGGTCAAGTCAGAATGCTTTCGGTCGGTATAGCAGTGTGCCACGGGCAGCTTGCTGCCCGTGTGTTGCAGCAGCACTGGCGGACAAGCCGCCAGTGGCACCCGGGGTCCTTCGGGTGAGCGACGACGATGCCCTCACCATTCGACCTCGTAATTGGCGTAGCCATATTCGTCGCTGCGGGACGCCAGATATTTGTCGCCCAGCTTGTAAATGATCACCTCGAACGGCGTGCCGCCGAGGTAGGTGATGAGGTGTCCGTCGCGGATTTTGTACTCCGTTTCCGGATCGAACATTAAGTCACCCATCGCAGCCGGATCTAGGGCTTTCCCGTCCATAGCCGTAATCAGGCGCTGGCCCCCGGTGCCGTAGAGAATGTCGAACCGGTGACCGGTGACGGTGTTATGTACGTGAGCTGTCTTGCCCACGATCGTCTGCTGCAACTGCGCGTCAGTGAGCGCCACCGCGCCCTTCTGCTTGAGTTCGGCCACCGTCACGCCCGGCGTGGCGGCCTTGCGCGCCTCCGCACTCGGCGTGTACCAGATCGGCGAGGACCAGGCGCGATCCTGGACCGTCAGCGGTACGACTTCCGGCGGAACCACGCCGAGCTGCGCGGCCTGGATCGTGGTCCACCGCGGCGTCGGGATCAGCAGCACGCGGGCATAGTAAAACGCATCGAGGCTCGCATCGAAGTCCGGGTCCGTCCACACCGTCTTCAGCTCCGTCGCACCGATGGTGTTCTCGTAGGTGCCCTTCGAGATATTCACCGTGCTGCCGATCGGCGGCACCTTGCCGGTGATCGAGTCAGGCTTCCGATTGCCGGACCAGGCGACATCATAGATCTTCTCGAAGCTCTGGCCGTTCTTGGCCCAGCCCTTGACGATCTGGAGGCGGTCCAGGTTGGCGCTGCTGGGGTCGCTCTCCGCCCAGACGATGAACGAGGGGGCCTTGGCCTTCGCCGCCGGCAGGTCGCCCCCCATCGGCACGCCCTGCGCGTAACCGATCTTCACCCAGTCCTTCTGCTTCAGGACCTCTGGATCGTAATCCCAGCCACCGAACAACCGCACCTTCATGCGCAGGCCGCTGGTAGCATAGGTCTCCTTGCGCCAGATGGCCGCCCAGATTGATTCGCGCGTATTCTCTTCGGCCCACACGCCGGTCAGGCCGGCCGGGTTGACCTGCCGGTTGTCCATGTTCAAATGCTTCACCGGGCTCAGACGCTTCTCGGGCGTGTCGTCAAAGGTCCCGTGCTCGCCGAAGTAGTCATCCTGCCGGTAGGCCGACGCGGCGCTATGCGAATCGGATGCCGCCACCATGCCGAACTTGTAGGGGTTGAAGCCGAACGCGCCCTGCATCGCGAGGCCATCCCGCAACGCCAGCCGCATGTAGCTGCCATAATCCGTCGGGACGCCTTTGGCCCCAAGCAGCAGCCACACGAAGACGTTGAAATTGGCGAACTCATCGTCCGGTGAAAGGCGGGGCGTCTCGGGTACAGCGCGCCGTTGCTCAGGTTCCCGTTGTGCGTGATCGCGATCACCTCGTTGCCCGCCGCGCGCTGGGTGTCCATCCACTTCCAGAGATCCTCGGGATTGACTGAATCCACGGAACTGAACTCGCTGGCTGACACGCGCTTCGGGTCCTTGAAGAACACGATGCGGTGCAAGTTCTTGTAGTCCGGCGTCGAGGTCCACTCCCAGCCCGGAAACGTCGTGAATTTGCCGGGCTGGTAATACGTGTCGGCGATCTTGGCGATCTGGTTCCAGGCGTAGCCCGCCACCTCAGGCCCTTGCAGTGTCTTGATGGGGATACCCTTCACAAGGGTTACTGCGAGAAGCTTGTAGAGATCCATGCCATTCGCCCAGGCGCCGAACCTCAGTGTGTCCGCAAGAACCGGGGAATTCTTTCGGAGCGGCGAGTTGGGGTCGTCCGCCATGGCAAACGCGCCGGTGTACTCCGAATGATCCATCACCACAGTGAAGTCGAGCGGCTGCTTGAGCTGCACCGTAAACCCTCCCGGGTGAATCACGGGTTGGCCCAGCGCATACTTGGTGGCGTCTTCCGGCCCGAGCCGATTAGTGCCAAAGACGTAGGCATCGATCGACCAGCTCGAATGGATATGCAATTCACCGAAATAGGCGTTCCTCTCAGGGTTCTGCTTCCCGTCAATGGTCGTGGTCGCGCTGGGCGAACCCGGCACGCCGGTGATTTGTTGGGCCACGGCCGGCAGGGTGACTGCCGCGCCGACAACGAGGGCGATCAGTGTGAGCAGTGTGTTTCTTTTCAAGGCTATTTTCCTTTTTTTGTATTTCACGTACTCGCTCGTCTTGTTGTTCTGTTGCGCCTCCATAAGCCGCTTCTCATCTTCCGGCGTGAGCTTCGGCCGGTCGATCTTCACCAGCTCCCCGATCATCGCGTCCTGCGTAGCCGGGTTGCCATAGTTGAGCTGCAGGGTGTCCGGCCAGCCCGGGAAGTACGGGCCCGCGGCACCGTCGATCATCGGTCCGGGTTCTCGGTCCGCCGATCGTGCGCCGGCGCGCTCGTCGACGGAGTTGCGGCTTTGCTCATCTGCATCCCCACCAGGCGCGCGACGAGAATCGCCAGATAGAACTGCCCGGTGATCGCCTCCGCGACCGCCGCGTAGCGCGCCGGCAAGGTCAGCGGCGTGATGTCGCCGAAGCCGACGGTCGATAGGGTCGTAAAGCTGAAATAGAGGAGGATGGGGAACCTGTACTCCTCACTGACCCCGGCAGGAATAGGAGTCGCGAACTGGAACGCCTCCGGGTGGCGCGTGAAGATCACGAGGTACAACAGCGCCCAGCTCAATCCGAGCAGCAGGTAGATCGAGATCGACATGCTGATGGTCTCGCCCGTGACCTCTCGCTGCTTCAGCAGGCTGCGCAACTGGCTCCAGGTGATATAGACGAAGAACAACAGCCAGGAGAACGAGCCTAGCAGGAGGAGCCGCGGGTTCGGGGCGAAGAACAGCCACAGTCGTGCGGCGACTGCCGGCACGGCGAGCGCCCAGCCAACGAAGCTTCTTCTCCGCCACTGCACCAGGAGAGCTTCTCGTTCGCCCACCAGATCATCGACCTGGAGGGTGAGCAGGGCGACGAGCATCACGAGGAGGAGCGCGAGGCTGAAGACGATGGCGGCGGGGCCGGTATCGCCGAGGAACGGCCTCACGGCGAACATGGCGACGATCGCGATCAGGAGAGCGGTGTGTCGCCGCGCGCGGAATTCACGGCCGATCGCTTCTGGCAGTCGCATCAGGACTCCGTTACCAGCACAAGCTCGCGCACTGTGCCCCACTGGCGCTCGCTCAGGTACGGTCCCCACTTCTTCCAGGAAATCTTTTGCTCTCGAGCCTCTGCAAGTCGGTTGTGTTCCGCGGTCGTCGGGTCCCCCTTTCTGTGGCTAAAACGGCAGGCCAAGCAGGTATTTATAATGGCCTGACAAAGGAGAATCAGGATGATCGAGCAGCTCGGTCGCCTCATTGCAGTTCTCCATTCCCCGCACCCCCATTGGGCGATCACAAGGATCGCCCCTACAGAGGAGGACGCATGCAACTGAAAAACCGCTCTAAGCGCGCCGCTCGCGGGGTTCACGAGCGGCGCACGCGCGAGCCTCCTCAGGGAGCGGGCACCACACGGTAGTAGACCCCGTTGGCCCCGTAGGACGGCTGGAACCACGTACTGCTGCACAGGTAGTACGTCGTATCACCGATGTTAGAGGGGACGCAGCCGGTAGGCAGCGTCGCGTAGATCGCGTTCATCGTATAGGTGCTACCAGCCGCGTAACCCGCAGAGTACGCGCTCGAAGTGGCCGCACTAGTATTGGCTGACGCCGCAGTCGCACCGACGGCCATGCCAACCGCGGCACCCGCTGCTGCCGCGCCGGCCGTGGACCAGCCACCACAGTTGGAGCAGGAGGAGCCGTAGTAGTTCACGGTAGTGGGCGGGTGGTACCCTCCATAATAGGTTCCGCCATAGTAAGCCGTCGAGCCCGAGGATGTCGTGCCATAAGCCGTCGTGCCATAAGCCGTCGAATGATAGGCCGTTGTGCCCGAGGAGCTGCTCGCAGTCCAGGAGCCTTCCCCACCCGATGCAGAGCCGCCGTAGGCACCCTGGGCATTCCAAGAGCCACCGCCACCTGACGCCGTGCCGCCGTGGGCACCCTCGCCGCTCCAGGAGCCGCCACCACCTGACGCACTCCCGCCCTCGGCCCCCTGAGCATTCCAGGACCCACCACCACCCGAGGCAGAACCGCCGTGGGCCCCCTGGCCGCTCCAGGAGCCGCCGCCGCCGGAGGCAGAACCGCCCTCAGCGCCTTTGGCGCTCCAGGAGCCGCCACCGCCGGACGCGCTCCCGCCGTGGGCCCCCTGGCCACTCCAGGAGCCGCCACCACCTGACGCGCTCCCGCCCTCGGCGCCGCTATGGCTCCACGACCCGCCGCCGCCCGACGAACTCCCACCATATTTATTGGAGTGAGAATAGGCCGCAACTGGCCCAGACGAGAGCGCCGTGATCAGAAGACCGATAGAACCAATGACGATCGTTTTCATAATACTACCCCTCCTTACTAGATGTTTTGGCTGGCTTAATCTTCAGCGCGGGCCGCCCCTGCACCGGCGGCTCCAACCCCGGCGGTAAATGCGGGTCCGGGCGGGCGAACTTGATGTGCGCCGCACTGCCAGCCTTCGCCGACGTGAACGCCTCCGCCGCAACAGGGGTATCAAGCTGCCAGTTCGATAACTCCATCTGATGCCGCATCCGCGCCGGATCGTTTTTGAATACCGCCCGCAACATCCGCGGTAGCTTGTCCTCTGCCCCCACCCACATCTGCACGAAGACATTGTCATTGGCATACGCGATCATGTCGGTCGTCGTCCCCCCCACGATCTGCGATTGCCCAATGTAGAAGGCCAACTTCAGCCCCTCGGCGATGTCTTGGTAGGGGTCGGTAACAATCACATCGGTGAACGGAAAGTAGATCGCCGCCGCATCGTAGGCCGCCTGCAGCGTCGCATCAATCGTTGGGGGCGCAGCAGCGACCGCCACCAGATTCGCCGCTGGTTCAAATGCCATCATCACCTTACCATCGTAGTAGAACTCGGAGGCGGGGCCATCGCCGCTGGTAATCACCCGCAGCTTGTCGGGCCGCTGCAAGGCAATGTCCGACTTCGTCGTGTAAATGAGCGGCGTGCCTAAACGGCTGGGACTCTCGTAAGAGACCACCGCCGTAAACGCCATCGACTTGGCGGCCGCTAAGCGGCTACAGGCGGCCTTCAGGATGTCAATCGCTTTGGGCTCCAGCGTAAAGTCAGGCGCAAGCACAGGCGGAGGGCTCGGCACTTTGGCTGCCGGCGAGGGCTTCTTTGCCTTCGGCGGCGCGTCCTGGGCCACCGCGCCGGTGGCGACCACGAGCACCCCTAACGTGAACAATAGTGTCCAGCCATGAGACTTACATCGGATCATAACACCTCCTTTCACGGAATCATGCCGCATTCAAACAATTTGTTAGCGATGGGAGCCGCCACCTGGTTGATGAACGCGGTACGCATCTGCGGATCGTTATGCAAGATTTCTATCGCTCGCTGCTCCATCTCTGCCTTTTGCCCGGTCGGTGGCTGGCTTTTTTCCTCTGCCAACTGCTGACAGGACGAACTCTGGTATTTCTGGATAACTCTCTGGACGACCCTCTCCATTATCGGGTACTGGGGCTGCTGCGCGCTGGCGATACCAGCGTAAAGCAGGACGGACGTAAGTGCGAACAGAGACAAACGTTTGATCATGGCTCTCTCCTTTCTGCAATGGGGATTGGTCTGAGATCGACTGCAAAGAAACGACAGGATGTTCATTAAGTCCTCCTTCCCTACTTGGTTAATGTTCGTGGCGGCCACAGTCCTGCTGCCTGGCCATAGGCGCTTCAGCGTGCAGCCGTAAACAGTAGCAGGTAGGCCATTGCCAGTATACCGACCGCGAGCAAGGCCTCAAACAGGCCCATGAGGGTTCGTCCGTTCTGGGCTGGTTGTGACCCTTTAGTAGCCCCATAGAGGGCGGGTCCCAGGGCGGGTATAGCCATCGATTCCCAGACCGTTGCCCCAGCGGAAATTCTGCTCTAAGCGACCGCCCTGCTCCACTGCCTCGGGCCGCTCCCGCCACCGGAAGCTAGGCGCCAGTTGTGAGAGCGAGGGGAGCGAGGGGTGGGACAGCGCCTGTTGGAGATCCTCCATCGAGAAAAAGAGTACGGTCCCCTCTCGCTCGGCAGGCCGGGCAAAGGTAGGCGTTAGCAGAGCGGTGAGCGCCACTCCAGCAACAAGGGCTTTCCGGCATTTCGCGCTCAGGGTGTGGCTGAGTGTAGTCATGGTCTTGCTCCTTTCCGTCAATTGTTATTCACTGGCACGGTTTTCATTTGCGCGAGGAGACAGACCGTTTTCTCGGTCGTAGGCCGGGATAAGGCCGCAGGCCGTTCCCGGCGGGCTCGGCTCTGCCGGAAACGCTCCGCTTATTCCGGCCTACCTTCTTTCCATCTTCATGCAAGGGCAACCCGCGGTAGAGCATTATGCAGTCTGGTTGCCCTGTCTCGTGTCTGTCAGCTCTCGGGGTCGTCCTCCGGAAGAGTCGTCACCACCTGCACCATGAATGCCGTCAGCTCCTCCAGGGAATGAAAATGCGTCGCCCGCATGGACACCACATGTTCTACCCGGCCCCGGAACTCTCCCTGTTCTACCTGGGCCTCAGCGTGCAGTTGCACCACAAAAGCCCGTTTGGTCGGCAGAGATGGTTGGCTCGTTGATGGCATCGTGGTTGTGTTTCCTCGCGGTTGCTCCTCAGTGCAAAAGATCGTATGAAAGAAAACTGTTCAGGGATAGCCGCGCATGGTTAAGACTTGCGTTATTTTTCGTTCGGATCGTTAAATTTGCCCTGCTCACAACAATATTATGGAACACTCAGCCGCCGTCATCGCTTTTGGGCCGTTTCGCCTGGCACCGGACAAGAGAGAACTGTGGAAGGACGAGGTACTCCTCAAGGTACGGGCGATGCCGCTGACCGTGCTCACTTACTTCGCCCAGCACCCGGAGCGAGTGATCCCGATTGACGAGGTACGTAAAGCCGTCTGGGGCGGCACGCGCGTGGGCCGCGGAGCGGTCCGGGTCTGCGTGCGGGAGATTCGCCAAGCGCTCGGCGATGAGGCGGCCACCCCGCGGTATGTGGAGACCGTCGGCCGCCAGGGCTATCGCTTCATTGCCCCCCTCGCCACTGCTCCGCCAGTGACCAGTAGTCAGTTATCAGTTGCCAGTACAGACAAGACAGGAGAAAAGATTCCCCAACAGGCAACTGGCAACTGGTCACTGACAACTCGTTCTCGGCAACTGACAACTCCTTTCGTTGGGCGCCAGCGGGAGTTGGCGCAGTTGCAACAGTGGTTTACGCAGGTGCAACAGGGGCAACGGCAGGTGGTCCTTGTGAGTGGCGAGCCCGGCATTGGCAAGACGACGCTCATCGAAGTCTTTCTGTCCACCGTCCACAGTCCAGAGTCACTAGGAGAAAATCAAAAGGCAAAAATAGAAGACCAATCCCCAGTCCCTAGCCCCCAACACCTAACCCCCAGCCCCTGGATTGGACGCGGGCAGTGTGTCGAGTCCTACGGGCCAGGGGAAGCCTATCTGCCCGTCTTAGAAGCCTTCGGGCGCTTGGGCCGGGAGTTGGGGACCGGAAAGCTCACAGCGGTGTTGTACCAGCACGCGCCGACGTGGTTGGCGCAGCTCCCTGGGTTGGTAGACACTGCCGCGCGTGGAGCATTACACCGGCAAGTGGCGGGCGCGACGCAGGAGCGCATGCTGCGGGAGTTGTGTGATGCCCTGGAAGTGCTGACGGCAACGCAGCCGTTACTTCTGGTGCTCGAAGATCTGCAGTGGAGCGATACGGCCACGCTGGCGTGGTTAGCGGCCGTGGCGCGCCGACCCGATCCGGCCCGGCTGTTTGTCATCGGCGCTTACCGGCCGATCGACGTGGTTGCGCATACCCACCCCTTGCGCGGCCTGGTGCAAGAGTTACGGACACACCGACTCTGCCGAGAAGTGCGCCTGGAGCTGTTGAGTGTGGACGAGGTCCGGGAGTATATCCGTCAATGGTTCGCCAGCGAGGCGACCGTGGACGAGCTGGGGCTCCGCTTACATCAGCGCACAGACGGCAACCCACTGTTTCTCACCGCCAGTGTCGATACTCTGATCCAGCAAGGAGTAGTGAGCAAGGAAGGCGACCGCTGGGAGGTACACGGGGACCTTGCGACTCTCGACGACATGGTGCCCGAGGATTTGCAGCACCTGATCAGCAAACAACTTGAGGCCTTGGCTGCCGAAGACCAGCAGATACTCGAGGTGGCGAGTGTCAGTGGGGTAAGCTTCACGACAGCCGAGGTGGCGGCGGGGTGCCATCAGGAGCTGGAAACCATCGAGACCCGGTGCGAGCAGTTAGCCCGACGCGGGCAGTTCATCGCGGAAGCGGGGGTGACCGAGTGGCCCGATGGCACCCTTACTATGAATTATCATTTTCGCCATGCGCTCTATCAGCAGGGGGTGTATGCGCGGCTCGGCGGTGGGCAGAAAGTCCGGCTGCACCGGCTCATCGGCGAGCGGAGAGAGGCAGGCTATGGGGAGCGGGTAAGAGAGATCGCCGGCGAGCTGGCGCTGCACTTCGAGCAGGGACGGGACTATGGGCGGGCGGTGCGCTATCGGCAGGTGGCCGCGGAGCTGGCGTTGCAGCGTAGTGGGCAGCACGAAACCATTACGCACTGCGAGAAAGGGCTCGCCCTGTTGGCACACCTCCCGGCCACCCCGGATCGCATCCGGCAGGAACTGGCGCTGCGGCTGCCGCTGGCGGCGGCGCAGCTTGCCGTACACGGGGTCGCCGCGGATGAATCGGGACAGAACCTTGAGCGGGCACGGATGCTCTGCCGGGAGATGAGCGAGACAGCAGCGCTCATCCCGGTCGTGATTGGACTGGGCCGTTTTTATCTAACGCGAGCCGAGAGAACTGCGGTCGAGGAGCTGGCGGAGCAGGAACGCCGCCTCCTCGAGCGCGTCCATGACCCAGCCCTGGCCCTCCAGCTCCATATTGTATTGGGAGGGATCGAATTCTGTCGCGGGGCGCTCGGTCGCGCCCAGGAGCATTTTGATCAGGCGTTGACCCTCTTTGATGCCGAGCAACACAAATGGCTGTTTCTCTCCTTCAGTGGTGACCCGTTGACGCTCATCCTCGTCCATTCCAGTTGCAGCGCCTGGCTGTCCGGTCGGCCAGACCAAGCACGGACCTATATGGAGAGGAGCTTCGCACGAGCAGAGGAGGTCTCTCATCCTCTTACTTTGGTCTATGCCCTGATTATAGCGGCGATGGCGAAGCTGTTCTTGCGCGAGCCCGACGAGGCTGGGCGGCTCGCCCAGCGCGGCGTCAGCTTAGCGCGTGAACACGGCTTCTCGCCGTACACGGTGCTGGGGGCCGTCGTGCAGAGCTGCGCCGCGCTACAACGTGGTGAGCTGAAGGCAGAACTGGTGCCGATTGCCGAGGCACTCTCCGCCTATCGTGCCACCGGCGCTCAGATCTTTCTGCCTTTGTTTCTCGCGTTTCTCGCCGAGGGATACTTGCAGTTGGGGAGAATCCAGGACGGCTTACAGGTGGTGACAGAGGCGCTGCAACTGACCGAGGCGAATTTCGATCGGTTTTGGGAAGCGGAATTGTATCGGCTCAAAGGCGAATTAGTCCTGCAGTCAGGGCAAGCCAAAACAAGTCAAGGCAAGTCTGGCGTCCGGCGTCCGAAGTCCGAGGACCCCAACACCCAGCACCTAACACCCAGCACCCAATCCGAAGCCCAAGCGTGTTTTCAGCAGGCGCTTGAGATCGCGCGCAGCCAGGGGGCGAAGTCGTTGGAGTTGCGGGCAGTGATGAGCTTGAGTCGCCTGTGGCACCGGCAAGGGAAGACAGCGTCCGCCCGGCAGATGCTGGCAGAGATCTACAACTGGTTCACCGAAGGGTTTGACACCCAGGATTTG
>JACQEL010000393.1 GCA_016200595.1 Deltaproteobacteria bacterium | reverse complement strand
GGTGGAAGGTGCAAGTCGGCCGGTAGGGGCACATGGCCAATGGAAGAAGAGCCAGGCCGAAGCCGTGCCCCTACTCCTTCGCGGACCAATATCCCCTGCTCAAACAGGGCCTGGACAATCTCCTCCATGAAGAAGGGATTGCCCTCGGTTTTCTCCAGAATGGACTGTCGTAGGGGCGACGCATGCGTCGCCCCTACCTTCTCGTCGAGCAATGCCGTGAGTAATTCCTGCGCGTCTTCTTGTTCTAGTGGATCGAGCCGTAACTGCGTGTAAAAGGTTTTGCTGCCCCACTCATGCCGATACTCGGGCCGATAATTCACCAGCAGCAGGAGGCGGGCGGTCGCCATGCTCTCGCTCAGCACGCTGAGGAAGGCTTGGGTCTCGGTATCGAGCCAGTGCAGATCTTCAAAGAGCAACAGCAGCGGCTGGTTCACGCTCTCCCGCACCAGTAGCCGTTTGATGGCCTCGAAGGTGCGCCGTTTACGGATCTGCGGGTCCATCTGCTGCAAAGAGGTGATCGCCTCAGCGACCCCGAGCAAAGCAAACAGATAGGGTAGCGTGTCTTCGAGCGCGCGGTCCAGGATCAACACTTTGCCAGTCACCTTTTCCTGTACTTTGCGCTCGTCATCCTGGAGGGTGATCTGGAAGTAATTCTTGAGCAGATCGATGAGCGGGAGATAGGGATAGGCTTTGCCGTGCGAGACCGAGAAGGTCTCCAGCACCAGGCAGCCACGCTGCGAGAGCGCCGTGAACTCATAGAACAAGCGGGACTTCCCGACTCCTGGCTCGCCCATTACCCCGACGATCTGCCCATGACCAGTCTTCGCCTGCTCCAACGCTTTGCTGAGCTGGGCCAGCTCACTATGGCGGCCCACGAACCGCGCCAGCCCGCGCCGGGCTGCCACTTGCAAGCGTGTGCGCAGCGGCCCCACTCCACGCACCTCATAGACGGCAATCGGTTCGCTGACCCCTTTAACGGTGGCCGCTCCTAAAGGCGTGAAGTCAAAGTAGCCCTCCGTCAGCTTATAGGTGTGCTCACTGACCACAATGGAGCCCGCTTTAGCCAGACTCTCCATGCGCTGGGCTAATCCGGTAGAGTGCCCGATCGGGGTATATTCCGCCCGCAGATCATCTTTGCGAATGGAGCGCAGCACCACCTCGCCGGTGTTGAGGCCGATGCGGACCTCAATGGGGGATCGTCCGGCGCGCCGTAGGGTATCAGCATACTTGCCAATCTCGTCCTGCATGCGCAGGGCCGCAAACAGGGCGCGCTGCGGGTGATCCTCGTGAGCAATCGGCGCGCCAAAGAAGGCAAAGATGCCGTCGCCGGTGGACTGGGCGACGTAGCCCTCATAGCGGTGCACGGCGTCCATCATCAGTGAGAGGGCAGGATCAACCAGGGCACGGGCCTCTTCGGGGTCGAGATCCTCCATCAAGGCCATCGAGCCTTTGATGTCAGCAAACAGCGCGGTGATGGTCTTACGTTCGCCCTCTAGAGCCCCTCGCGTTTCCAGCGCTGCTTGCTCAGCCAGGATGCGCTCGGCCAGATGTTTGGGGGTGTAGCTAATGGGGTGCTGGGTGTTGGGTGCTGGGTGCTGGGGACTAGCAACTGGCAACTGAGAACTGGCAACTGACAACTGCCGTACGAGTGGAGTGGCACATTCCCCGCAGAACTTCGCTCGGGGCAGATTCTCCGCCCCGCAGCTCGGACAGCGCTGCTGGAGCGGAGCCGCACACTCGATACAAAACTTCGCCCCGTCGGGATTATCCGAGCCACAGCTGAGGCAGCGCATAGGGCCTCTTTACTCCTCCCTCCCTCCAGGCGCAAGAAGAACATTCCCCCGCAGGGATGAGGCCGCACGCTGTTGCTGCAGGCTCAGGGTTCGCTGCACCCCCTCCACGTACTGCTGTTCGCCATGATTGCTGCTAAAGGCGATCTGTCCCTCAGTCCGGCCTTGAAAGACCGGCCTACCGTCCTGTGCCGCTCCGCGGCACCCGCCAGCACGGCGTGCTGTTCTGAGGGTAGCCGGGGGTTTGAACCTTGTCTTTAGCCAAAACATATCAACTTACAGTAATTCAATGATCTGCAAAGAGATTTTTCAGGGAAATGAACCCACGACTGGAGAGCGCTCTGTGAGGAGTGAAGAAAAACTGCGGTCTTTTCGCCCCTCAATTCTGGGTACCTCAGCTAAGTGATAGCAATTTGGCCAAGGACAAGGTTTCAACCCCCGGCTTACGTACGAGTGATGTAGCGGGCGTAGTCTTCCGGCGTGTCGATATCGGCCAAGATGCCAGAATCGTCGAGTTGGACCTCACGCACCCGGGAGGGGTCTTTGCGCACCACCACTTTTGCTCCCTGGTCGAGCGGCGCGGCCAGGATTTCACCATACACCTGACTAGAAAATAACACCGGGTGACCTCGTCGCCCTTGATATGCGGCGATGAGAATCGGCAGTGGTGTGGCACGGAAGGAGGCGATGAGCGCTTTTATAGTGTCAGCCGTAACAAGGGGATGATCTACCAGGTTGACGACCGCGGCTTCACTCTCTGGCGAGAGTGCGCCGATCCCCGTCATAAGCGACGAGAGCTGGCCCTGAAAGTAGCGAGAGTTCTCGACCGTGCGCAAAATAGGATGAGCTGGCAGAGCCGGGCGTAGTTCCGCAGCTCGCGCACCGAGTACCACGATCAGCTCATCGACGCCAGCACTGAGGAACGCCGTACAAATACGCTCGATAAAAGTTTGACCCTGGTACCGTAATAGTGCCTTAGCCGAGCCCATGCGTCGCGATTCGCCCGCGGCGAGCAAGATGCCAGAGATCATTTCAATTCCTTCCCCCTTGGCGGGAGAAGGTTAATACTGTTCGGCATGATTGCTGCTGAAGGCGATCTGTCCCTCAGTCCGGCCTTGAAAGACCGGCCTACCTTCACGGGCCGCTCCGCGGCCCCCTGCAGCACGCCGTGCTGCTCTGAGGGTTTGAACCCCCGGCTGTTTTGGTGGGCAGGTAAATAACTCATGGGGAGAACTCATAATGAGATGAATCCTGCGCCGTACAAAAACTTTACCCAGCGAACTTAAATTGCCCGCTTGGCCGGGCTTTGGCCGCCAGGGAAATTGTTTCCAACGGGCCGCCACGGCGAACTCGCACGAGTTCTGCCGCAATAGCCACGGCAATCTCGGCTGGAGTCTCGGCTGCTATATCTAGACCCATAGGGGTATGCACGCGGCTGAGTTCCTCGGGACTATACCCCTGCTCGGCCATACGCTCAAGCGTCGTTTTTGCGCGGCGTTTGCTGCCGATCATGCCGATGTATTTGGGTTTTTTCTTCAGTGCGGTGCGTACCGCAGCCTCATCCCAAACATGGCCGCGGGTGACGACGACGACAAAAGTGTGCTCATTGATCTCTAGACTCTCCAGTGTTTCGACGAAAGAACCGACCCGGACTTCGGTTGCGTGTGGAAAGCGCTCGCGGTTAGCAAATGCCCAACGGTCGTCTATCACCACCGTGCGGAAGCCCATGATATAGCCGAGCTCGCACAGAGGCTGGGCAATGTGACCGGCACCAACGATCAGTAAGGTCTGCAGACCAGGCTGGACATCGACAAAAATCCGTGGCCAATCCTGTCCGCGCGTGACTGAGTCTTCCAGGATCTCTCCCTGCGGTGAGATGGAGAAAAGTTCGGGTTTGCCTGCTGATACCGAGGCAGTGAACGTGCGTACGGCAGTGTCTGCAAGTGGGACGCGCGGCGTGAGTATAACGCCCTCAGAATTCAGTGACAGACAGCTCTTGGTGCCAGCTGGCAATGAATCAACCGGATTGATCGCTGTAATCAGGGCGGTTGGCCGGCGCTCACGTGTGGCTTCAGC
Organism: Deltaproteobacteria bacterium; assembly: GCA_016200595.1. Taxonomy (GTDB): domain Bacteria; phylum Desulfobacterota; class Binatia; order Bin18; family Bin18; genus JACQEL01. The sequence continues at coordinate 1,916 of JACQEL010000393.1, read as the reverse complement.
GAGCGCATGAGCGAGATCCCGGTGTTCTTCTGGTCGCCACAGATCAAGTGCTACATCCATCAGGCCGCCGCACACCTGAATTTCATCCTGATCAAAGTCACCGGTAAGATCGACTTCCACGACACGCGGAGGGAGGTTTTGCTCAAACAGGGGGTACGCGCGGCGCAGCACTTCTCCTTCGCCGCAACCACCACCAATCGTGCCGAACGGTTGGCCCTCGCGTGGCACGACCATTTTGGCCCCTACTTCACGTGGCACAGACCCACGGGTGCGAATGATCGTGGCCAAGACGAAAGGCTTGCCAGCGGCGAGTAACTCCTCAGCTTGGTTCCAGAGATTCTCCATAATGCCGATCCTACTCAACCCTACCAGGGAAAGCAACGGAAGTGTTGCCGCAGAGTGTATATCAATTTTCTGGTAATGCAGTCAGAACTGGCGGCAAATCCGCCGTTCCCCCTTCGACACGCTCAGGGCGAACGGAGTTGGGATTGAAGTCGTTGAGGAAGGTCCGTTCGTGCTGAGCCTGTCGAAGCACGAACGCAGCCTAGGGCAGACCTTGCCAGAATTCTGGTATGCATCCGTTGCCGCACGGCCTGTACTCCCGTATCTTTGAGCGGTGCGCGTACGTTTTTTCTTGCAAGAGCAGCTGACTCCAGCTCTCAGCCTGGCGACAGACTGGTTCTTGCTGCAAACCGTTCGGCAGACCGGGGAGGCAGTGTTGCGAGTCTACTCTTTTCCCGGCGATGTCATCCTCATCGGTCGGTATCATACTCTGGGGATGCTGCCAGAGGTTGACCAGATAGCTGTGATCCGACGGCTAAGTGGCGGGCGAGTCGTACCTGCTGGCCAGGGATTCGTGCAGTTTTCTTTACTCTTGCCTCACCGTTCGGCTTTTTTCTCCGACGATCCCTATAATTTGGCGCCGTTTCAAGTGCTGAACCGTTATGCGCGCCCAGTGCTGCAAGGCCTTAAAGCCGGGGGTGTCGATGTCTTTTACCCTGGACGAGATTTGTTGACCGTACGGCAGCAGCCCCTGGGCTGGATTTCTTTTACCACGGAGGAAGACGGAGCTTTGGTATGCGAGGGAGGGCTAGCCGTAAGCCGAGACTTCAGCCTTTTGCCTTATCTACTCGATCGTGCTGATCCGCAGGGTATAATTCCTAGCCAGTTCTTCGCGCCTGGGCAGGTAACCAGCCTGGAGCGATCGGTAGGGAAGGCGGTGGCTTTCACTCAAGTAGCCGCGCTGCTGCGGCAGGGGTTCGCTCAACAACCGCTGCTTGAGCTTACTGACCAGGATCTCAATAATGTTGAGCAAGCTGCGATCTCTACCTTAGCAGAGCCTCAAGCTCGCAGTGAATGGCTGCAGAACCGGCCGCTCCGCCTTGATCTCCCTTTTCAGGCAACCACTGCAACCCAACTTGGAGTGCTTCAGGTTCGTTTTGCTCTGACTGCGGAGAAAACCTTAGCCGAAGTCCAGTTTAGCGGTGACTTGATTGCCAATCCGGCGGCGATTGCTGCTGTGGAGCAAGGACTCCGTGGATGCCCCTTAGAGCGAGAAGCCTTATGGAGTGTGGTCGAGCGGATTTTCTTGCAGCCTCAGCATTATGTGCTTGGTATTGGAGCGCTCCGAGTGATTCCTGACACGTTGCTTAAGGGCAGTAGTCAGTAGCCAGTAATCAGCAAGAAGGTAGGCCGGAATAAGCGGAGCGTTTCCGGCAGTGATGAGCACGCCGAGAACGGCCTGCGGCCTTATCCCGGCCTACGACTGAGAAAACGGTAGGTCTCCTCACTCAAATGAAAACCGCTGTAAAACTGTGCATACGGACTTTTGTGTGCCACGGGCAGCTTGCCTCAATACTGTCCGGGAAATTTTTCTGTCTTGTATGCAAGACTGGGGCTTTGCCCTTTGGAGTGCG
>JACQEL010000392.1 GCA_016200595.1 Deltaproteobacteria bacterium | reverse complement strand
AGATTGATCTGCGGCTCCCTTCTGAGCACTAAGGCCATGTGTTACCCATGTCTCCGCACACTTGTCACCCATGTCTCCGGTCTATACAGAGGGCTAGGGTGAGGGGGCCGTGGGCTGTACTCGCAAGCGCAACGCACTAGGCGGAAAGCCGCGGCAAGGTCACAGAAAAACAACTGCCCTGGCCGGGCGTGCTCTCGACGCTGATGTGGCCATTATGGACAAGCGTGATTGAGCGGGCCAAAGCCAGCCCGAGGCCGGTGCCGCCGCGTTCGCGGGCCGGATCGCCACGATAGAAACGATCAAAGATCCGCGTCTGCTCTTCTGGTGCAATGCCTGGACCAGTGTCGCGCACGAGTAACTTGGTTGCCGCCTCGTCCTGATTGAGCACGAGTTCGACCGTGCCGCCAGGAGGGGTATATTTGATCGCGTTCTCTCCCAGATTGAAGAGTAAACGGAACAGCATGGGTTTATTGCCGCGTACCCAGACAGTTGGCGGCGCGGCGACCGTCAGCGTAATGCCGGCGGTTTCGGCAAGCGCGCGCAGGGGCGGCACGACCTCCTCAAAGACCTCAGCTAAGTTGAGCGGCGTCTGTAACGAGTTGAGGTTGCCACTGTCAGAGCGGGCCAAGAATAAAAGATCCTCTACCAGCGCGCTCAGCCGATCGACTTCTTCCAGACAACTACTGAGGACGCGTTGGTATTCCTGAGCGGCGAGTCCGGTCCGTAGGGCGACTTCGATCTCCCCTTTGAGGATGGTGAGCGGGGTGCGGAGCTCGTGGGCCGCATCAGCGCTGAAATGGCGCACGGCGGTAAAGGAGCGTTCGAGGCGCGCCAACATATCATTCAGCACGGCGGCCAAGCGACCTAACTCGTCGTTACTTTCTGGGGTTTCGATCCGCCGCGCGAGATCTCCGGCTTCAATCTTGCGAGCGGTCTCGACCATCGCATCTACTGGCGCCAACGCGCGGCGCGCGAGAAACCAGCCGCCCGCACCAGCCCCGCTCAGTGCCACCGGCGTCAAGACCAGCAGGATGAAGAGAAAACGAGAACGTGCGGTTTCGGCGCTCTCCAGCGGCATAGCGACCTGCACCAGATGAATGATGCGCCCACGCTCGATGACCGGCAAGGTGAGCAAGCGGACCGGTGAAGCTGAGACGCCGGGGAGGGGGAGGGTTTCGTACGTTTCGCGTCCCTCCTCGGCATTGCGCAAGGCTTCGGGGCTGAGGGGTAATTGCACTCGGCTACGTTGTCCCACGCGGGGATCAGGGCGGCCAAATGGGTCGAGCAAACGGAAGAAGCGTTCCGCTAAGCCGGGACCTAGCAGAGACTCCACGGTCTCGTCCAGGTCTGGACCAAAGCGGGAAGGGCCACGAGTAGATTCCGCAATGGACCGGGCCACCGACTTGAGCGAGGCGTCCACGTTCTCACGTAAGCCGCGATCCAGTAAGACGAGGGCGACGATGCCAAGGAGTACGAGCATGCCGGAGAGCAGAGCGGTGTACCAGAGGGTCAGACGCGCTCTGAGCGTGCGTGGCCATAAGCGCATGATCATACCAAGTTGTATTCTCTGGTGCAGCTCGCGGAGAGACGGCTCGACGGAGCGTTTCTACAGGAAGATGACACATAAACAGTGAGGTTCATACTCAAGTGTTCTGTCGCGCTTGTCGTCCGTGCGTCTCAAATTTCCGGTACTTTCAGGACGTACCCGGCCCCACGCACCGTATGCAGGAGTTTGGGCTCAAAGTCGGTATCGATCTTCTTACGTAGATAATTGACGTAGACATCGATGACATTCGTGAAGGTATCGAAATCTACTCCCCAGACGTGCTGGGCGATGAGGGTGCGACTGAGCACGCGGCCTGGGTGACGGAGAAAGAACTCCAAGAGGGCGAACTCCTTAGCCGTCAAATCAATGCGCTTGCCGGCGCGCGTGACCTGGCGGGTCACCAAGTCGAGGTGCAAATTTGTCAGGGTGAGCACTGGAGCTGGCATAGGTGCCCCACGGCGGAGCAGGGCCCGCACGCGCGCGAGCAACTCTTCAAAGGCAAAGGGTTTGGTGAGATAGTCGTCAGCTCCGCGATCCAATCCCGCCACTTTATCCGCCACGGTATCGCGGGCGGTCAACAGCAGGACTGGGAGGTTGAGTTTATGGCGCCGCACCTCTTGCAGCACGCTCAGGCCGTCACGTTTGGGTAGCATGACATCGAGAATGAGCAAGTCATAGTCGCCGTCGAAAACCTGGGTTAACCCGGTCTCCCCATCATAGGCAACATCGATGGTGTAGTGTTCAGCTTCGAGCCCGCGTTGAATGAAGCTGGCGACTTTTTTTTCGTCTTCGACCAAAAGGATGTGCATGCGGGATGGGCTTCGCTCAGTCTGCTCTCAGAGCTTCCACGTTGCCGACATAGGTCTCGCATGAGACACGACACCCGTCAACGGTTACCTCTACTCGACAACGATGGTAGAGCTGACCTTCTTCTTCGTAGCGATCTAGAGCGGCGAGAGCGGCTTGATCAATGCCTGTGAGCAAAATGCCGCGCACCCGAGCTCTTGGATTAGGAACAATATAGGGATAGCCGTGATTGGGGGTGAAACGCTCGAACCCGGACAACTCAGCTTCATATCTGGGGAAAGAGCGTCCGGTGAGAGAACACAGGACACTCTCGTTCATCAGAGTACCGTAGACAAATAAGTCCACCTCGTCAGCCATGGCAAAGACGATATTGTAACAGACTAAACGGAAAGGCAAAGGGGAAGAACCGATTGGGGTGCATAACATTTGATGGCAACTGAGTTGAAAGAGCACAGCTCATCTGCCGTCCCCCCTTCGACAAGCTCAGGGCGAACGGGGGTGGGCTT
>JACQEL010000391.1 GCA_016200595.1 Deltaproteobacteria bacterium | reverse complement strand
GACTGTGGCCAGGCGGCGATGAGCCTGGTGCTACAAGCTGAGCATATGGGGCTACGATGCCATCAAATGGCCGGCTGGGAACAAGGCCCCGTACGCACTGCTCTGGACATTCCTGACGATGAACAGCCGATCGTGGTTATGGCTATTGGTTACGAGGGGGACATCGCCGATCTCGATGAGCGCTCCCGGGAGAAAGAGTTGGTCCCGCGTACACGTAAGGAACTCCGCGAGTTCGCCTTTCGTGACCGCTGGGGCAAGCCAGCGGTTTAGGGGTTGGGGGCTGGGTGTTAGGGGTTAGGAAAAAGTCTGAATAAGCGATCTCTTCGATAAGGGTCTTTTCCGAACCAATCCCCAACACCTAGCCCCCTGTCTTCTCCCCCACGTTTGCCCTGTATCCCTTGTTTGAGTATATTATCTCGGTCACTAGCAATCCTGTCCGAAGGAGGAAGATCATGACTGATGAAGAACTCAAAGAGAAAATCAAAGAAGTGCTCGGCGAGATGGGCGTATGGAGTGGCCATCGCGAGATGACCATCGATGAGATTGCTACCATTCAACCGGGATTAGCTCGCATTATGCCCGAGGTTGGGCAACGCACCTGGAAGCTGTACTACGCGGCTAAAGAGAGCCATTGGGAGCTGGCGAATTTCCAGTGGAAAGAGATTACGGAACTGATGGAACTCGGTGCCTTTACGCGACCGAAACATGAGGAAGCTCTGCATCAATTTCTTGCCGAGGATTGGCCGGCACTTGGCAAGGCGATTAAGGACAAAGACTTCGCAGCCTTCGAAGCAGCCTTTCACCACGCCATCGAGCAAGCAAACGCTTATCATGAACTGAAAGAGAAACCTTATATTCGTTGGCAGCTTCCCAATCAGCCGCCGCCTGATCTCGACCTGAAGCCGCGTGGAAAAAAATAAGCACGGAGCAAATGCTAAGAGACCCCAACACACGGAGGGAGCACGCATGATCTACGAACTACGCACCTATCAATTGGCAGTTGGTGGGCTACCGGAGTATTTGGAGGTCGCCCGTACGAAGATCCTTCCTGGAGTGGCCGAATACGGGCTCAAACCGGTGGGCTTCTGGCATACCGAGATTGGTCCGCTCAACGAAGTTGTCCACCTGTGGGCCTATGCGGATCTGAACGAACGGCAGGAGAAGTGGGGAAAGTGGGCACGTGACCCGCGCCGCGGCGAAGTAATGGCGAAATTGCGTGGTATAATTATCAGCCAGAGCAATAAGATTCTGTCGCCGACGGATTTTTCGGCGATGAAGTAGGGATGTGTGCATCCTCTCCCACACAACGAGAGAGGATGCAACCAGAGCTTACGCAGACCGAGGAGAGAACTCTCATATGCCGAACGATACTTTTGCCACACGACTACAAAAAGAGATCGACCCGCTGCAAGAGCGGCTCATGTACCACCCATTGAACCAGGCCATCTTCAACGGCACCCTGCCGGTGCCGGTCCTGCGTGAATACGCCAAGCAGGCATACCTGTGGAAACGTTATGCGCAGGATCTGCTGCCCGTGCTGATCCCTAAAGCCCCGGACGAGGTGCGCCGACTGTTGATCAAAAATCTAGTGAGCGAGGAAGGGCTTGGTGGCGAACCGCCACACCTGCAATTGCTGATAGAATTCGGGGAAGAGGTTGGCGCTCGGGCTGAGGATTTTTATACGGCTGAGCCAATCCTCGAGGTCGATGCCTTATGCAATTTCTACGCGCGCATCTTCTATGGCGGTACTATCGTTGAAGCTGCCGCCGGGTTCAACTTCGCCTTTGAGGGGTTGCTCACGCGTGAGTACCCCAAGATCGCTTCAGCCCTGAAGCAGCATTATCATATCAGTCCGAAAGGACTGCGTTTCTGGGAGATTCACATTGAGGCTGACGCTGAGCACAGCGGCGACGGTGCGATGATCCTTAATAAATATGCCACGACCGCGGAACTGCAAGCGAAAGCGCGACGAGCGGCCTTGGTAGGCCTCGAGCATCGCTGTGTGGCGATGGATGGCATCTATCGGCGTTTTGGCGCGATGTAGTTCTGCCCCTTATTTTCTCCCTCTTCGGCAAAAAGAGGGGGACACCTCATGCCTAAAGCTCAGCGGGAGAGGCGAACGGTGGGACTGAAATACTGCCGTTCGTCCCTTTCTCTCAGCCTTATTCTCCTTGCCTTGTCTTGTCAGCCACCGACTCCGCCAGAAAAACTCGTCGGCCAAGGGATAGTGCAAAAAGTCGTTCCAGCTGACCGGCGCGTGGTCATTGCTCATGAAGACATTCCAGATTTCATGCGGGCGATGACGATGAGTTTCGAGGTGCGAGATCCGGCTCTGCTGGAAAAATGCACTCCCGGCGAACGGGTACGCTTTACTTTAGAAAAGACGGATCAAACGCTCTATTTAGTTGAGATCGAAGAGGAACCAGCAGAAGGAAATTCGTCGCGCACCCCACCAGAACCTTCTGCGAGGCACGAATAACTTCTGGGACTGGTCTCATTCATTGGCTGGCTCGGCAGTTTGCTCGTCAGTTTGCTCCTCGCTCTGGTCTGTGTTTTGCCCGTCGTCTTGCGCGTTGTTCTGTTCGGCGTTGGGTTCCTCATGGGTACCGCGCAACCAGCGCCATAATCGCAACGGCGAGAGACTCTGTATTATTGGTATCTCCTTGGGAGCTTGTTCCACTGCCGGTTGGTGTTCAGCGTTAAGACGCTCCCAGGAGGTTTCCCCTGGGGCTCGCTCTTCATCTTCGTCGCTCTTTGCTGGTTGAGATTTATCCCATGACCAAGTTCCGAGATTTCCGCCAGCAGAACCGTATGGGGAGGGTTGCGCAACAACCGGACCACAGAGCATGAGGCTGAAAAATAGAGAGAAGAGTAGGGCTGCCCGCATAATAGATGTGCTGTGTACTTAGCATACCCGCGCCCGTGCGCCAACCTGGAACATCCACCAGCCGGACTCGACTCGTAAAGAGGGTAAGAACAGTGGCATGATGCAGTATTTCATGCTACCACATCCACGGCCCACATGAAGGGAGAGACCATGACGCCGCTAGCAACGCTGGGACTGGGGCTGCTGCTGGGCCTGAAACATGCCTTTGATTCTGACCATGTGATTGCGGTCTCAACGATTGTGACACGGGAACGCTCGCCCTGGCGGTCATTGTGGATCGGCCTATCCTGGGGTATTGGGCATACGTTCACCCTTCTAGTAGTCAGCTTGCTCGTGATAGGATTGAAAAAACAGATTCCCCCACTCCTGGGGTTGTCGTTGGAATGCCTCGTCGGTCTCGTCTTAATCGGACTTGGATTGGCAACTTTATTAGATTGCTGGCGGAAACGGATTCATGTGCACAGTCATGTCCATGCGGACGCGTCTCACATGCATTTTCATACCCATGCTCAGAGTCCAGCGCATCAACACGTTCATTCCCTACGTTTGGGGCTCAAGCCGGTTTTATTGGGTATGGTTCATGGTTTGGCAGGAAGCGCGGCCCTGATGCTGCTTGTCTTGGCAGCGATTCCCTCACCGGCACTCGGGTTGATCTATGTCGCCATCTTTGGTTGTGGCTCGATCATCAGCATGGGATTGATCAGTCTGTTGATGGGCCTATTTTTCTCTTTGGCTACGGATCGATTGTCCGACCTCGAACATGGTGTACGTCTGGCAATTGGTACCCTGAGTACGGTTTTCGGTATATGGATGGTTGTGGAAATAGGTTTTTTCCAAGGGCTTTTTCTTGTTTGAGCGTACACGGTCAGGGTGGGCCCTTGCGGTCGTATCCTAACAATTGCTCGATCCGATCACGGCGATAGTCAAAGATCTGCTCAAGCGTACGCCGCACAAATACCATATGGGCGAGGGTGCCAAGCGGACCCAGCGGCAGTGCATAATCAATGGTGTCACGCATAAGGGTTCCATCAGGAACCTGGGAAAACTCATGCAGATGGTGCCAGCGCCGATACGGACCGACGAGCTGAATATCGCTGAAGCGTCGCCCCGGCTCAAAAATCTCGATGCGGGTACGCCAGAAAAAGGGAATGGAGAAGAGTTGCAAGCGGTATTCAATCAACGCACCCGGCTCCATATGGATAGGCAGCGGTGTGAGCATACGGAAGTGGAGAAACTCAGGAGTGATTAATTCCAGATTTCCGGCATCCGTGAAGAAGGCAAAGACCTCCTCAAGCGTCTGCGGGACAACCTGAGTCCGTTCAAGTCGGTAGAGGCGCATACATCTGCAGTGGGTTCCGTCAGCACACCGCTTAGGCGGCTTGTTCTCCTTTGCTCACAGGAAACCCCTGTACTCGCCAGTCTGTTACCCCGTCTTCCACGCGCACCGCGCGAAAACCGTGCTCTCGCAGCAGGTCAACTGCTTGTGCGGCAAGCACGCAGTAGGGACCGCGGCAGTAGGCAACAATCTCTTGATTGTGGGGAAGTTCAGCTAAGCGATCTTTTAGCTCGTCCAGGGGAATGGAGATGGCGACCGCAATATGACTCGCGGCGTATTCTTCCCGAGGGCGAACATCGACCACGGTCACGAGCCCTTTGCGGGCGCGTGCCAGGAGCGCTTTACGGTCAACCGGCTCCAATGATTCACTTTTCGTGAAAAACTGCTGAGTAATCTGTTCGAGTTCAGCCAAGCGACTGGTTGCGAGGATACGTAGCGAACGGTAAAACTCAGCAACTGCAGCGTTGGCCAGGTGATAGCGAACAAAGACGCCTTCCTTCTCGGCCTCGATGAGCCGGGCTGCCCGTAGGATCTGCAGATGCCGAGACGTGTTAGCCACTGTCAGGTGTACTTCCCGTGCGATGCTTTCGACCGTACGCGGAGCTTGACCGAGCAAGTCCAAGATTTCCAAGCGTTGCGGACTGGCGAGGGCTTTACCAATACGCGCCAACTGTTCGTAAACGCGGTCTTTGAAGATACGTTTAGGGCTTTTCAATGCTGATTCCTTCAACATTCAATCAATTTGTTGAATGGTATGATAATCAGCTTTCCGCTGTCAAGCAAATTTGCCATGCGCACCTGCTACTCTCCCGTGACTTGAACAACAGGGCGAGACGTGGCAGAAGTGCAGGAGAACACAGCTGAAAGCCATACCACAGCTAGGAGTGACATGAAGATCGCCTATTTTGACACTTTCTCTGGCATCAGCGGCGACATGACGGTAGGTGCATTTCTCCACCTGGGGGTCGCGCTTGATGCCTTACGTGCAGAGCTCGCGAAGCTGCCGCTCTCAGGTTATCAGTTGAGTCAGACCGAACGGGTACAGAGCGGTATCCGCGCGACCAAGTTCGAGGTCGAAGTGAGCGAGCCCTTAGGCGAACGCAGCTTTCGTGCTATCGCGCGCATGCTGCAAGAGAGCGACGTGATTCCTCAGGTAAAAGAGACGGCTCTGCGCATCTTCACTGTCCTGGCTGAGGCTGAAGGGCGAGTCCATGGGGTCGCGGCTGAGGCGGTACACTTCCATGAGGTCGGTGCAGTCGATTCTATCGTCGATATCGTCGGTGCTGCCTTTGGCTTGTATACGCTAGGAATTGAAAAAGTTTACGCCTCGGCTTTGCCGATGGGGAAGGGCTTCGTGCCCTCACGGCATGGCGTCCTACCAATCCCAGGGCCCGCAACAGTTGAGTTATTAAAAGGATGGCCCGTGCGCTTCGAAGACGGCCCGGCTGAGATGGTCACACCGACTGGTGCGGCAATTATTGCTGCCGTGGCGCAACACGCGGCAGTGCCGCAACTGCAACTGACTGCCGTCGGCTATGGGGCTGGTGAACGTACCTTATCTGATCGCCCTAATCTCTTGCGGGTGGTGCTGGGAAACACGAGTGAAACTCCGCGAGAGGAACAGTTGCTGGTCCTAGAGACCAACATTGATGACCTGAACCCCGAGTTATATGAGCATGTCATGGAGCGTTTGTTCGCTGCCGGCGCGCGTGACGTTTTTCTTGCACCAATTCAAATGAAGAAGAACCGACCAGGGATGCTCTTGTGGGTATTAGGTGACATCGCTGACCGCGACAAGCTCAGCACGATTCTGTTTGCTGAAACCTCAACCCTCGGCATCCGCTCCTCTGTCGTCACACGCGTTGCCTTGCGACGTGAGAGCAAAGAAGTTGTCACTCCCTACGGCAGTGTACGGGTGAAGCTGGCGTACAGCCCCGACGGTCGCGTCAACGTGGCTCCAGAGTATGAGGACTGTAAACGTCTGGCACGGGAAAAAGAGGTGCCGCTCAAATTGATCTATGAAGCGGCGGTACGTCATGCACGAGAAACCTGAAAGCTTTTGCCGAGAACGAGGACTAAAAAGAGAGACGGGCATTTGTCTATGACGACCTTTGCTTTTCCTAGTCGTCTCTACACCATTGCGGACACGCTTGGTCGGCCAGAACTGTCATTCGTCGTGTTGGCAGAAAAGCTCTGTGCTGGTGGCGCTCGCGTATTACAACTGAGAGTAAAGGAACTGCCTGCACGCGAGTTTATCACTATTGCTCGCGAGGTACGTTCGATTTGTCAGCGGACGGACTGCTTGCTGATTATCAACGACCGTGCCGATATTGTGCTCGCTGTGAATGCCGATGGCGTACATGTCGGTCAAGAAGATTTACCGCTGGAGGCGGCGCGGAAGGTCCTTGGCTCAGGCAAGCTGATCGGTGTTTCGACTCACGACCCAGCCCAGGCTGTGGCAGCAGAGCGCGGTGGTGCTGACTATATCGGCTTCGGGCCGGTATTCGGCACCAATACCAAGGCAACCGGCTACAGCGCCCGTGGTCTCGCTCAACTACGGGAAATTCGTGCACTGGTCCGCTTGCCCATTGTCGCTATTGGCGGAGTCACCGCCGACCGTGCACCAGCTACTCTGGCTGCTGGTGCTGATGCCGTGGCGATGATCAGTGATGTGGTACTGGCAAGCGAGGTCACTGGCAAAGTGCGGGAGGTACTGGAAAAAGTAAAAGGACCTTAGGCTACCCCTACTGTTCCGGCTCTTGCGGATGAGTTGTTAAAGAGCTGACTCTCTTCAGCCTTCCCCGGCAACCTCACTGGATGGCTCCATGTGCTCAACCAGGTTATCGAAACGCGTGTACTCCCGGCGAAAAGCGAGGCGTATGGTGCCAGTCGGACCATTGCGTTGCTTGCCAATGATGACTTCCGCTATCCCCTCATCTTGTGAGTCAGACTTGTAGACTTCATCCCGATAAATGAACATGATGACGTCTGCATCCTGCTCAATCGCACCGCTCTCACGAATATCCGCCATCATGGGCCGCCGGTCGGCTCGTTGCTCAACCTGACGGTTAAGCTGCGACAAGGCGATCACCGGGATATTGAGTTCCTTAGCCAGAGATTTGAGGCTACGAGAGATTTCCGACAACTCTTGCGTGCGATTTTCCTGGGCGCTGAGACCGCGCATGAGTTGGAGATAGTCGATAATGACCAAGCCGATGTTGGCTTCTCGCTTCAAACGGCGGGTTTTGGCGCGCAATTCAAGCACATTCTGTGCAGGCGTATCGTCGATGTAAATCGGCGCTTCGGCCAGCCGTCCAGCGGCCATCGCCAAACGCGGAAAATCGCGCTCGCCCAAATAGCCAGTGCGGACTTTCGCGTTGTCCACGCGCGCCTCGGAGCAAAGCATGCGCAGCACAAGTTGTTCTTTCGACATCTCCAGCGAGAAAATCGCCACGGCAATATTAGCGTGGAGCGCAACGTATTGGGCCATATTCAACACCATGGCCGTTTTTCCCATGCTAGGCCTCGCCGCGACAATAATAAGGTCTGACGGTTGTAAACCGGCGGTCATGCGATCAAGGTCGAGGAAGCCCGTAGGCACACCGGTGACCAGCTCTTTGCGCTCGTAGAGTTGTTCGACAGTCTTGATCGTGTCCATGATCAAGTCGCCCATTTTAAAGAAAGCTGGGCGCACGCGCTTTTCGGACACGTCGAAGATCAGGCGCTCGGCCTCGTCGAGAAACGGCTCGATGTCTTCTTGACCGCTGTAGCAGCGACTAGTGATTTCGTTACAGACATTGATCAGATTACGCAGGACGGCTTTCTCTCGCACGATACGTGCGTAGTGACTGATGTTAGCGGCGCTCGGGACTTTGTCGGCCAACTCGGCCAGATACGTGGCGCCGCCAATGTCCTGGAGTTCTCCCCGAGCTTTGAGGATATCACTTAACGTTATTAAATCGATCGGCTCGGTTTTTTCACTCAACGCCAGCATGGCGCGGAAGATCTTGCGGTGCGACTCGCGGTAAAAGTCTTCAACGCTTAATACTTCGATGACGCGATCGAGAGCGTGGGTATCAAAAAGCACTCCGCCCAACACCGATTCTTCAGCGTCGAGGTTTTGCGGGGGAACCTTCCGTAGGGTATCTTCGAGACTAGCCACAATGGTTTCAGAGAATAATAAAAGTGAGGCTCGGAGGCAAGAGCAGTTTTCTCTTTTTCTTCGCTATAGACTGATCTTAGTCGATGGACGAGCGTACATAGGCAAAGAGGCGTGACAACTGGGTCAGTCCGTCCGTAATGCGAGGACCATACCAGAACAGCGCCATGCCATCGATACAGTAAAAGTGTCCGGACCGACCAGCCGGGGTGTCAGCCAAAGGTTTCAAGTGGACGAAATGTTTCATAGCAAAAGGGTACGGCTCGCTCGGTAGCAGCACCACCTGAGGCGAGAGGGCAGCCACTTCTTCCAAGCTGACGGTGAAATAACGCTCGGACCGGGTGCGCAACACGTTTTCCCCACCGCAGCACCACAACATATCGTCGGCGTAGGTGTCGGTGTTAAATGACATCCAGGGTTTGCGCCAGATGGGACAGAATACCCGTAGCCGAGGTTGGTGCGCCCTTTCTCTTGCTAACTGGTCATACAAAGCTCGCTGAGCCTGCACAATCGGCGTACTTTGAGCCTGACAGCCGAGCAGGGCGCCAAGTTTGTCAATGAGAACGATGCCATCTGCCACCGTACGGGGCGCGGTGACGTACAGGGGGAGGCCGTGTGCGGCCAACCACAAGAAATCCTCACGCCGATTCTCTTCATCGTTGCAGATCACTAACTCCGGTGCGAGTTGTAGGATCGCTTCCAAACGCGGGTCTTTAGTGCCCCCGACCTTGTCCGGTGGATGCGTACAATAGTCAGTCACACCGACAAGCCGCTCACCCGCGCCGAGTGCAAAGATCGTCTCAGTGAGGCTGGGTACCAGGGAGACAATACGCTGCGGCAAGTGCGGCAAGGAGACGATGCGCTGCAGGTCGTCAACGAAGTCCATGTTGAGAAAAAGGCGAAAAGGGTAAGAGGGTAAAAGGCTCAAGCAAAAAGTTTACAGTTATTGTTAGTTCTGATAATCCGCATTCCGCATCCTATAATCTTTACACCCTACGGCTTTCCCCCTCGTGCTCGCAGCACATCGTCCAAGTGCTTTTTATCGTCCCGCGTCAAATCTTCGCCTGAGCGTGATGGGGGTTTGGTATCTTGTTGCAGTGCTGTTCCAAGGGATGGAGAAGACGCGGGTAACGACTGGGTCGGGGGAGGTACCGTGGTGCTCTCGGTGCCAAAGAATCCGATCCGGCGCAACTCGTTCTTCATGAAAAAGATCGCCCCAATAAAAATGAACACGGCAGCGTATGCCAGCACCAGGAGTAACTTAGAAAGTAGCCGGCGGCGTTTTCTTGGTCTTTTAGCCACGAATTCTCTCCATATCTGGTTGGAGCACGGCTCGGACAATCTCCCAGCCGCTGCGTTGGTGCCACCCTTCGACCCCGTTATACCATTTGAGACCGGTCGACTGGAGTCGGCGACTGCGTGCAGCCAGCGCAAACCAGAGACGCGAGGTGCTACCATAGAACAGGCGCGCAAAAAGATGGAGCCGCGCAAGCTTCTTGCCCAGCCGTGAGCGACTCAGGCCCTCAGTGTACTGAAGAAAGTCAAACTGCTTAGCGCGCAAAGCTGGCAGAATCGCTTGAGCAGCAAATTTGCCGTATTCCAGTGCGAAAGAAATTCCTTCGCCCATCAAGGGTTCAGCACCAGCGGCGTCGCCCACCAGGACGACATGTGGGGTGGCCAAAGGGCGCCCCGGGGCGTAGCCGTAAATGGGAAAAGCGCGAAACTTGGGGCTGGGTGTTAGGGGTTGGGGGCTGGGGACTGGGGACAGACTAGCAACTTCGCAGGCAAGCAGATAGTGCAAGTCTGCATTAGTAAGTCGAGTGTTGCCCAGTGAATAAATACCAACGTTGACGTGGGGAATGCCGCGAATGAGACAGGGAAATTCCCAGAGATAGCCTTTGAGCCCTTGCGCAACTGGGAGAAAGTTGAAGTCATACCGTCGCGCCAGAAAGCCTTCCCAGGTGGTTTCCTTCACTGGCACATCGCACATGATCGCCTTGCCGACCGCAGAAGAAGCGTCACCGACTAACTGTCTGCGTACCCGGCTGCCTGAACCGTCTGCTCCCACGACCACGCGGGTATGATAAGTGTCTTTATTAGTTACCACTCGCACGCCGCTGACTTCGCGAACTAACTCAAGTACTTTTTCACCTTCACGAATTTCTGCCCCGCGCGCCCGTGCAGTCTGGACCAGCGAGAAATCAAAAGCATCACGGCGCACGATCGAGCACATGCCGCCATCCTGGCAAAGTACCTCGCGGCCTGGAGGAACACGGATAAAGGCCCGATCGACCCGCACGTGTGGGACTGTGAGAGGAATGTCCAGTTCTTTCAAGCAGTCGAGGGTGTGGGGAATCAGTCCGCCGGCGCAGATTTTCTCGCGCGGATGCACGGCTTTGTCGAGAAGTAGGATATTTCCAGCCAGGGCAGGATCGGCTTTGAGTAAATGAAGAGCAGTAGCGGTACCGGCGGGACCGGCACCAATGATGATAACGTCAGACGCAAGCACGGGGCTGAAGCTAACACAGGGGCAGGGTTGGCTAAAGTACTCCTTAACATGCAAATCGAAGCGCTGTCAGAATTGAACCTTGGTCGTATAGAGACGCCCGTCGGGCATTGGTCTCAACTTAAGCAAATTAATTCCTACACCGGGCACTTGGGTTCCTTCCCCCCTTGTGGGGGAAGGTTGTATAGACCGGGAACATAGGTAACACCTGTTCATGGACATAGGTAACACTTCTAGAATGCGTGAGAGATTGTCGCAAGGAGAACTCTCATGCCTTGGAACGATGGCTCGCCCGTAG
>JACQEL010000387.1 GCA_016200595.1 Deltaproteobacteria bacterium | reverse complement strand
GAACGCGCGCATTAGCGCGGAGTGCTACTGGCCCAATGCCGCGGCGCGTTTGCTTGGACATGGCGACCGCATCACCGCCGTCGTCAATAATTATGCGAGTTTGAGTTTTAATTTTGGTCCCACCTTATGCTCCTGGTTTGCTCGCTATGAGCCAGACCTGCTTGAGCAAATTATCGTTGCGGATCGCCTCAGTCGTGAACGCCATGCCGGCCACGGTAACGCTTTGGCGCAGGCGTATGGACACGCAATCCTGCCGTTGGCGAATGCGCGTGATAAAGTCACGCAGGTATGTTGGGGCATCCACGAGTTTGCTTTTCGCTTTGGCCGTAAGCCGGAAGGGATGTGGCTGCCGGAGACTGCGGTCGATACGCCGACATTAGAAGTGCTGGCAGCCCATGACCTCGCCTTTACGATCCTGGCCCCACATCAGGCTCGACGCGTACGCCCTCTCGGGCAGACCGCTTGGACGAGTGTCAACGCCGAGCAACTTGATACTTCCCAACCATACCTGTGCGGCTTGCCGAGCGGAAAACAAATTGTCTTGTTCTTTTACCACGCGACACTGGCTCGCGAGGTGGCGTTCGAGGGGCTGTTGAACAGCGGCGAACGCTTCGTCGAGCGCCTCATGGATACCTTTGAGCCTGACGCGTCAGTTCCCCAACTCATCCATTTAGCCACGGATGGAGAATCGTATGGCCACCATCATCGCTTTGGTGAGATGGCGTTGGCATTTACCCTGGATGAGATCGACCGCCAAGGTCTGGCGCAATTGACTAATTACGGCGAGTACCTTTCCTTGTTCCCGCCACGTTGGGAAGTCGAGATTGCTGAGAATACCTCCTGGAGCTGTGCGCATGGCGTCGAGCGCTGGCGGGCGGACTGTGGCTGTCACATCGGAGGACAATCTGGTTGGTCGCAGCAGTGGCGGGCGCCGCTTCGTGCCACTCTCGATTGGCTCAGCGACCAGATTGATCAACTGTTTATCCAGCGTGGCAGCCGAGTTTTGCTGGACCCGTGGGCGGCGCGTGACGATTATATCGCGGTGTTGCTCAATCACACCCCGGAGCAGATCGAAGAGTTCTGCGCCCAGCATGCCAGCAAAGCCCTTACTCCCAGCGAGAAAGGCTTAGTACTTAAATTGCTGGAGCTGCAGCGGCACTGCCTACTCATGTTCACCAGTTGTGGGTGGTTCTTCGATGAAGTCTCTGGACTGGAAACGACGCAGATTCTGCGCTACGCAGGGCGCGCGCTGGAATTGGCCGCGGAGTGCGGTTTAGACTTGGAGGCAGGTTTCCTCGAACGTCTGCGTCAGGCTCAGAGCAACCTCCCTGATTTTGGCGATGGCGCGCAGGTGTACCGCCACCAGGTAAAACCCGCCCAGGTTGATTTCTCCCGTCTGGTAGCGAACCAAGCGATCTGCGGGATTCTCGAGCAAGGCTCGAATGGTCCTGCCCCGGCCGCTTTCACTTTGCTGCGCACCGACTACGAAGACGATACTTATGGCACTACAGCCTTGAGGGTAGGACGCATGAGTGTCTCCTCACGCTCTACCTTAGAAGCGAACGAATACGCGTTTGCCGTGCTGCGATTCACCAGCCATGATGTCCACTGTGTCGTGAGTGAGCTGCTGGCAGGGGCGGAATATGGACAGGTGAAGACCGATCTCCTGCAAATTTTCGCTCGCCACTCTCTCTCTGAAGTCGTGCGTGCCTTCGATCGGATTTTTGGTGAGACCTATTACACCGCCAAAGATTTGTTTCTTGATGATCGACGACGAGTCTTGGCTGGGGTGAGCGAAGGAGTGCTACAGCATTTAGAAGAAACCTATAGCCAGCTCTATCGTGAGAACCAACGCTTAATGGAGTATCTGCGCGAACTCGACGTGCCGCTGCCGCGCGGATTTTCTCTGGCGGCGGAGTTCCTCGTCAACCGTGCCTTTGTCCGGGCGACGACCGATTTACTACGGGTAGGAAATGACGGAGAGCAACTCAACGATATCTTAGCCGAAGCGCGCAAGTGGCAGGTGCCGCTGGAAACGAAAGGGGTTACGGAGCTGATGCGCCTGGCGCTGGAGGAGCGCTTGGCGCCTTTGTTGGGTGATCCCCTCACTGATGCGGTGCCAGCCGCGCTGCACCTTCTGGCATTATGTGATCGGCTTGGTCTGAGCCCTAATCTGTGGCGGGCTCAGACGCTGTTCGCCCGCATCTGCCAACGTCACTTACGGTCATTGTTGAGCCAACATGCGCACGAAGAAGCGGTCGCCCAGCAGCTGGCGTGGCTGCGTCGTCTGGGGGAACGCTTAGGGTTTTATGCGGTAGAAGGAATACCACTGGAGGCATGGGAGTAGTAGAGCAAGTCTGTTTCTTTGCCTACTCCACTGCAAAAAGTTGTCGTGAAAATCTATTTGGTAGAGAGATTACCCTATGCCTGCTCAGCCTAGCCCTCTCTCTGTTGCTCAACCGGAGACGAGCCGCCCCCACAGCGCCGTGCAGAGTCGCTCATTCCGGCCAGCGGCTTGGCGGTTTGTCGGCTTTTGGCTCATCATCAGCATCTTTACCCTCGTTTACCATTTTCATCCCTATTACCACCGTCCATTTTTCTCGGTATTTCAGGCGATCCTCATCAACATTTACCTGTGGTTCTGTCTTGTCGGGTTTTTCTATGTCTGGCTGACGTACCGTCGGCGTCGCCGAGGACGCGATGATTTTAGCGATACGGGCTTGTTAGCCTTGAGTTTGGTCCGTCACTCTTGGCGGGCGATTCGTTCGCACTCCTGGGTACCGTGGCGACGATATTGGCGCAGTCTCCGAGTGAAGCTATTGCTCCGCATTGTGGGGATCAAGTTTTTCTTTGTCCCTCTGATGATAGTCTTTCTGGCCGGGCACGTAACCGACGCCCATCGACTCTGGCAGCAAGCTGATCCCAGCACCTCGGGGCTAGAGTGGGGAATGGCGCTGACGTATCAATTAGTGTTCCTGTGTGATACCGCGGTGGCCTTAGTCGGCTACAGCTTCGAGTCGCTGTGGCTGAAGAACAAGACGCGGTCGGTTGATAGCACCTGGTCTGGGTGGCTGGTGTGCCTGATGTGCTATCCGCCTTTCAGTGATACTGCCGGAGTGTACTTGCCGCTGGCTGAAGGGGGCAATGCGCTGGGCTTTGGCAATGTCACGCTGCTGGTGTTGCGCGGGTTGGCCCTGATTTCCTTTGCCATCTATTTGTGGGCAACTCTCGCTTTAGGAGTACGTTTTAGCAATCTCAGCAATAGGGGAATTATCGCTCGTGGTCCGTATCGCTGGGTACGACATCCGGCTTACATCTGTAAGAACTTGGCCTGGTGGATGGAGAAGCTCCCGACCGTGGCGGGGTTTCACAATGTGTTGCCCTTACTCGCCTGGAATCTCGTCTATGTCCTACGGGGATTGACTGAGGAGCGTCACCTACGGGCTGACCCGACCTATCGCGCCTACTGTGAGCAGGTGCGCTACCGATTTATCCCAGGAGTATGGTAAACCATCAGGGATCATCACCAGACGAAAAGGAAAGGAGGGACATATATGACCTGGATTAAGACCATGCCGCCCACAGAAAGCACCGCCGTGCGTGAAGCACTACAAAAACTGGCGGTGCTATACCCGAGGGAATACGATCCTTCGCACCGTCATGAGCGCATCCTGCCGGAGAGCGTCAAGAATGACAGCATCATGACGTCGCACTCGCTGATTCCGCAGGCGATGTATCATGCCTTTGCAACGTTCGGCTCCCTGATGGATCCTGCCCTGCCGCTGACCCGGCGGCAGCACGAGATGATTGCCACCACGGTCTCGACACTCAATCGCTGTTTCTATTGAATCGAATCGCACGCAGAGTTTCTGCGCACAGTGAGCCTCGATAAGGAGTTAGTTGAGGCACTGAAACGCGACTGGCGCACTGCAGATCTCGATGAAAAAGACCGAGCCATGCTCTCGTATGTAGAGAAGCTCACCCTGAATCCCGTGTCGGTCTGGCGGGATGATATGGCCGCTCTACACGCGGCGAGAGTAGAGCAAAGGCTGTTTCCCCACTTATAGAGAGAATGAGAATGAATCAGCGAGCAGGACCGAAAAAGCCGCAACTGAGCCGGGAAGAAGGGATAACGCGGATATCAGTTTCCGGCTTTAAGTCCCTCAGCCAAGAGCAATCGATCGGAATTCATCCTTTGACGATTCTTGCTGGCGCTAATAGTTCGGGGAAATCTAGGCGGTATTTTCAGGTCTCCGCTCCCGCGGTACATCAGATGGTCGTGATGCTGGAGAAGCGGGGCTTCATCGAGCGGAGGCCAGGACAGGCGCGTTCCATATTTCTCACCAGGGTTGTACTGAGGAACTACAAAAGTATTGCCGCATGTGATGTTCGGCTACATCTCCTGGTATTCCTGGTTGGCCCCAACGGGGCGGGCGAAAGCAACTTCCTGGATGCCTTGGACAAGGAGTAGGGGAGGTGGATTTCGTCTTTACCCTTGTATGAGATAAAAGAGCTAAACCAGGAGGCAAGAGATTGGTACACACGACCCTAGCGCCTGTCCCCCGTAGGGACGAAGCATTTGTGTGTCAGGCTCCCCACGGTGTGGGTCTATCCGGGGCAAATGCTTCGCCCCTACCCACGCAGCTACGAACCGTGTCCTAATGTCGTGCATTCCGGTTTAGGGACAAAGATCACTACAAGCAGAACGCCAGAAGCTCACATGACTACAGAGGCTTACCCGCCGCCCATAGATCAACTGCTCACGGTTGGAGATTGCCGCAAGCTCCCTGAGTGGCCCAACTATCTGGAACGTGGGCTCGGTCCGGAGCACATTCCCGACCTCATCCGCATGGCCGTAGACGAGAAATTGAACCATGCCGATTCAGACAGTCTGGAAGTGTGGGCGCCTATCCACGCTTGGCGTGCGCTCGGCCAACTCCACGCCGAGGCAGCGATTGAACCGCTCATCAGTTTGTTCCGGACGATCGATGAAGACGACAACGAGTGGGCTGGTGAGGAACTGCCAACTGTCTTCGGCATGATCGGCCCGACGGCTATCCCTGCCCTTACTGCCTATTTGGCCAATCCTGCGAATAGCCTTTATGCGCGCATTGCCGCTATTTCCTGCCTGCGACGTATTGCCGAAGTGTGTCCGGAAACCCGCGCTGAGTGTGTTTCTATACTTACCCGCCAATTGGAAGAGGGAGCAACGGCAGATCCTTCTCTAAACGGCTTTCTACTCGCTTCACTACTTGATCTCAATGCGGTGGAATCCCTGCCGGTCATTGAACGCGCTTTTGCTGCTGATTGGGTCGATGAGTCCGTAGCGGGGGATTGGGAAGATGTGCAAATTGAGTTCGGCTTGAAGGAGCAACGGGAAACGCCAC
>JACQEL010000386.1 GCA_016200595.1 Deltaproteobacteria bacterium | reverse complement strand
GCCAGATGGGAAAAAAGATAAGATTTTACAAAGAGATAGGGCGAGAGGGGTGTTGTTCTGAGGGTGGCGCAAGCCGAGGGCGAGACGCCTTGGCCGGACGTCTCACCCTCCCTGTGTTACTACTGCTGCGGCGGCGCACCTTCGTCGATCCAGCCGACAATGGTCTGGATATCGGAATCCGACAGGCACGCATTCGGGTTACTCGGGCAAGCTGGCGGCATTCTTGTCCCCGTGATCATGCTTCCGCCTGCAATAATCTTTTGGTAGAGATAGCTTTCCGAGGATTTCCCTGGATTGACACGGAAACGGCCCTCCGAGTCTACCTCGCTTTGGACCGCTACGGTCCGCCTGAAAGCCCTCCCTTTGGAAAGGTCTAAGTCTCCCGCCACGGTAATGTGGCTGTGGCACCCGTCCGTCGCACATCTATTAGTAAAGATCGTTTGCACACCATCGAAACTTGTGCCTGAAGCCGCCCGTATCACACCGAATGACTGGGTACTACTCGTCCAGAGTAAACGTAAAGTTGATTGCCGTTTTCCTCCCGAATCCTTGTCTATGACGGTTACCGGAGCAAGGATGATTTCTTCGCCGTCAGTTGCCAGCCTCGCACCGTTGGGGCTGAGTTGTTCGAGAACGGCAAAAAGGGAGGAAGAAGAATCGGTATCTCGCGCGCCGGGTTTGGCCAGTGTAACTGGGTGATTAACGGTCACAGGGGCTTCACCCAGGGCAGTAATCTGTACACCGATCGATTTAAGCGTAAGAGGGTTAAAATTATTATAGTTGAACAACAGGCCAAACCCGCTATTCAGCGAAGCCTTTGGGTTGCTTGCCTGCACGTCCGCGCGTGGAGCACAGCAGGGGATGATAATATCTGTCAGGGCATCATTGACGAGCAGAGTGATCGTCACAGACGCACCGTTCTCAGCAAACGCCCAACCCGAGATAGTGCTAATGCCGGAGATGAATTGCCCGGCGCCTGGGTTTTCTAACGTCAACACGATTGCTGCCCAAGCCGGGGCTGCAGCAAGAAAAAAAGCGCCACATACTGCTCCCAACCATGCCTTGTTCTTCATATCACTCCTCCCGAGGATTTCAGACGCAGATGGTACGCACATCGTACGAATAGTAAATCTCAGCCGTGTTTGCTTACCATCGGCAGGAGGCGAGGTAAAGACACATTATTTACTGTGGCGGCCGCGCGCCGTCGTTGATCCAGTGCTCGATTTTATCGATAGCGCTCTGCAGGAGGCAGGGGACAGGACAGAAGAAACAGAAAGTGACTTTCTTTGCGCCTTCCCCTTTTGTGGTTCCTGCCTCGTCAGCACGCAGACCCGCCTGTCTACTGTCCGCTTAGCAGCTTCCGGCCGGCTTGACACAAGGAGACAAATACTTTTTAATAACTGACTAGTCAGTTATTAAAAGACGTACGTGTATGTCCGTAGTAGCCAATCCTGCTCACAAGCCCCGCTGGCGGCGGCGGCCGGACCGGCGGCCGGACGAGATCCTCGACGCGGCCCTGCGCGTCTTTGCCCGTTGCGGCTTGCACAAAACCAATCTCGAAGAGGTCGCCAAAGAGGCGGGGATCAGTAAAGGCACCATCTACCTCTATTTCAAAGATAAAGAGGAGTTGTTTGTCGCCGCCGCGCATCGCGTCGTGCCCAGCCCGGATGAGATCTGTCGGGAACAGCCCCTCGGGCCCAGCCATGCCGGCTTGTCTGAGCTGCTGCACCAGGTTGCGCGTACTGCCTATCGTCGCTTTTGTACACCGGCGTATCTGGCCTTCTTTAGCATGATGACCGCCGAGGTCCTGCGCCATCCCGAATGGGGGGAGATTTACTTTCGGCGTATCGGCCTCGAACTCAATCGCCGCATTGCGGAAATCTTTGAGCGGGCGATGCAAGCGGGAGAATGTCGGAAGGTTGATCCCCTGCTTGTCGCCCGCTCTTTCGTCGGTATGTTTCTCATGATGGCGCTGACCCAGGAGCATATGGGCGGGAAGAAATACACTCCGCTCTCCGAACGAAAAGTTATCGATTCGCTCACTGACATCTTTCTCCACGGCATCGTCCCAGACGAAAAATGAGACCCGTATGAAGAAACGTCTGCCCGTGTTAGTGCTGCTCCTGCTCGCGGCTGGAGCCGGAGCCTTCTATTACCAACGGCTCCAGCGCACCGACCGGCTCACCTTCACTGGCTTCGTCGAAGGTGAAGAAAAAGTGATCAAAAGTGAGATCGCCGGTCGGGTGAATACCGTAACCTTTACGGACGGCAGCCAGGTGCGTACGAACGAGGTCCTGGCTGAGATTGATGCGCGCGACTACCAGTCGCAGGTGACCCAGCAAGAGCTCAACCTTGAACTGCTGAAAGCGAAAATCCAGCAGGCCGACACTCAGCTCGCCCTGACGCGTGACACGTACCCGACGCAGCTCCGTGCCGCTAAGACGTATCTCGCTAAGGCGGCTTCCGACCTGGAGTTCGTCGAGAAAGAATTCAACCGACGTCAGGAATTACTGCAGGCTGAGCTCATTAGTCAACAGAAATTCGATGAGGTGAAGAACCAACTGGATGTGGCCCGGGCTGCCCTCGCCCATGAACGCGAGTCTGTCGCCGCCGCGGAAGCGAACTTGCGCCAGATTCAGCTCGCGGAAGATGCGTTGGCAGTGCAGAAGCATCAACTCGCCGTGGACACTGAACGTCTGCATCAGATGCGCATCATTCTCGACAAATATACGATCCGCTCGCCCTGCGCGTGTACGGTACAGACCCGTCTCATTCGCGCCGGGGAATATGTGAACCCGGGAACCGGCGTCGCCACCCTCTTGGACCCCCTCGATAAATATGTCCGTATTTATATCCCCGTCCCAGACCTCGGGAAGATTCAGGTTGGCAACCAGGTCTCGATCGAACCCGACGCGCTGCCTGGGGAATTCATTCCGGGAGAAATTAGTTTTATCGAGGACATTGCCCAGTTCACTCCGAAGAATATTGAAGTCAGAAATGATCGCATTACCCAAGTGTTCGCCACCAAAGTGCGCATTCTTGACCAGGTCGAACGGCTCAAACCAGGTATGGAGGGAACCGTATACCTGGACAGAGCGAATGCCGCAGTCGCACAACATGGCTCGTCATTCTTCGATACGCTCAGACGCAACCGCACAAAATTGGTCGAGAGATGAGGATGGCGGCACCAATTATTGCGCTCGTCAATCTCCGTAAATACTTTGGCTCGGTGCTCGCGCTTGACGGCCTCGACCTGATCATTGACCAGCCCTGCATCTTCGGTATCGTCGGGCCCGATGGAGCGGGTAAAACTACCTTGCTACGGATTTTAGTTGGGCTGCTCGATTTCACCGCAACGACCGCCACCGTGTTAGGGTACGATATTGCTGCCCAGCCTCAGGCGATCAAAGAACGGCTAGGGTACGTACCGCAGACTTTCGGCCTTTATCCCGACCTCAGCGTCCAACATAACCTGGAGTTTTTTGCTGACGTGCACGGCCTGCCCCGGGCAGTCTTCCGCCAGCGTTCGGCTGAACTTCTGGCCATTGCCCAGTTAGAAAAGTTTACCACCTTCCTGACTTCGTCCCTCTCGGGCGGGATGAAGCAGAAGCTGGCGTTGACGTGCGCTCTCCTCCACCAGCCGCAGGTTTTGATCCTGGACGAACCGAATAATGGCGTGGACGTCATTGCCCGCGGCGAAATGTGGACAATCTTACGACAACTCCGGGGCGTCACCATCGTCATGTCCACCGGATACCTCGATGAAGCCGAGCGCTGCGATGCTGTCGCTTACCTCTATCGGGGGCGGATACGGGTGCAAGGAACTCCACCGCAAGTGAAGGCGGGCTTTCCCTGGAAAGCCTACCGCGTGCTCGGCGACCTCAGTCCGGCATTGATCACGAGTCTCCACCGCGCGTCTTGGGCGCACAGAGTGCGGGTAGTGGGTGAAACGGTGACGGTCGAAACTCCCCTGTCTCGTCCAGCCCTACAAGCCGCCTTCCACGACTTGCACCCAGATGGCCTGAGCCTTGAGCCCGTCATGCCTACGTTGGAGATGGTGTTTACTGAGTTAACGGAACAGGCGGAGAGGGAGTTGCGAGGATGACGGCACCGCCGAGCCGGCGGTGCCACTCTTTCTTTGCCCCTGGAGTACCTTAAGAGCGGTTTTCAATTGCCTTTACCTAACGCGTTCACCCTTCGACAGGCTCAGGGCGAACGGAAGATCCATCGCCTGAGGAAAACCCGCTCGTGCTGAGCTTGTCGAAGCATGAGCAGCAGAGAAGGCTGGGTAAATCCATCTGAAATTTGCTCTAGTGGCACAGGCCGCTGGTCTGTGCGTTGTGACTCACATGTCCGACAATACCGCTATCATCCAAGTCGAAACCCTCACTCGCCGGTTTGGCACCTTTACGGCGGTGGACCAAGTCAGCTTCCAGGTTGAGCGTGGGGAAGTGTTTGGCTTCGTCGGTTCCAACGGCTCAGGCAAATCCACCACCATCCGCATGCTGTGCGGACTGCTCGCCCCGACTGAGGGAACCGCGCGGGTTGCCGGGCTCGATATCCGCGCCGAGGCTGCCCAGATCAGCTCTCACCTCGGCTACATGTCACAAAAGGTCTCACTCTACGGCGCTCTCACGGCCCAGGAGAATGCCCTGTTTTTTGGTGGTCTCTACAGTTTGCCGGTCGCGCGTATCGCCGAACGCCAGAGGATGCTTTTCCCTCGTCTGGGACTCACTGGACGCGAGCACATGCTGGTACGAGAACTTCCCAGCGGGATCAAACAACGCCTGGCGCTGGCATGCTCACTCCTGCACGATCCAGCTGTCATCTTTCTGGACGAACCGACCGCGGGCGTGGACCTCATCAACCGGCAAGTGTTCTGGGATCTCATCCGCGAGTTAGCTGCCGAAGGGAAAACCTTATTCGTCACCTCCCACTACCTGGATGAGATGGAACATGCGCAGCATATTGGGTTCATCGACCGCGGGAAATTGATCGGCTTTGATTCTCCCCTCGGACTGAAAGTCCATTTCGCTGGCGGCTATCGCCTGCGCTTGCTCCACGACGAGCCCCAGGTGTTGGCCACAGCCGCTGCCTCGCTGCGGACTGCGGGGTATCGGGTTGAACCCGGCGACAACGGCGAGGTCTGCGTGCTCCTGGCCGATGGGAGTCGTGCCAACCTGGAGCAATTGCGTCGCCGCCTGCACGCGCTCAACCCTACGCTCGACGGTACCGCCGCACTTCCCTCGATCGAGGAGGTCTTCGCTGGCATGATTCGCCAGCACCAACCGACTCAGGAGCACAAAGCGTGAATCTCTGGCGCGAAAAAACCAGTCGTCTGCGCACGTTGCTCTGGCGCGAGTTTGTCGAGTTGCGGCGCGATCGTTTCACCTTGACGATTATGCTCCTCATCCCCGTCTTCCAGATGGCCCTCCTGGCTTACGCTATTACCACCGATTTCGATCATCTGCCGCTGTGCGTGCTGGACGGCGCTCACACCCGGGAAAGTCGCCAACTGGTCAGCGCCATCACTGCGACTGGCTACTTTACTCTCACTCCCCTTCGTGACTTGGAGGAGGTCAATTCGTTTTTCGGCCGCGAGCACTGCCGCGCCGCGTTGTTGATCCCGATGGATTTCAGCGAACTCATTGCCAACCATAAAGACGTGCGGCTCGGACTGCTCTTGGACGCTTCGGACACTACGATGGCCACCAGCGCCGAAGGTTTTCTTACCGCTATGGCCCAAGCCTTTTATCGGCAGACTCGACTGGAGCGAACGCCGTTGACCGAGCGTAACCTGCGGCCCGAAGCGATAGGCATTGTGACCACGCGCAGCCGCATGTTGTTCAATCCCCCACTTTCCGGGACCGTCTACACTATCCCCGGACTGCTGGGCATGATCTGTATGTTTTTGACCGTGCTCATCACTGCGCTCGCGCTGGTTCGGGAACGTGAAACCGGCACTCTCGAACAATTACTCGTGACCCCCGTCACTCCTTTAGAGGTTGTTTTGGGGAAGATCCTTCCCTTTGGCGTGGTAGCCATGTGTGCAATTGTTGGCAGTGTCGTTTTCAGTTGGCTGCTCTTCGGCGTCTTTCCCAACGGGAGTATCGGCTTGTTCTTAGCGGTTACTCCTATCTTCCTCTTGATCGGCTTGTCCTTGGGTCTCTTGATCTCGAGTCTTGCCCACTCTTCGGTAGATGCCTTGGAGCGCTCCATCCTGATTATGGTGCCACAGTTGATGCTCTCCGACTTTTTGTTTCCTCTTTCGCTGATGTCCCTACCTTTTCGCATAATTGGTGAGGCGATTCCCCTCACCCACTACTTACGGATCACCCGCGGCGTGTACATGAAGAGCGAAGGACTGGCGGAGTTATGGCCCGAGGTCGCCATCCTCTGTGGTTTTCTCTTCCTCCTCATCAGAGGTGTGTCACGCGCCATTAAAAAACAGAGCTAGCAGGAGAAGATATGCGACTGCGCAATGTACTGGCGATGACCCGCAAAGAGACCCGCCTCATGCGGCACGACCGTGGTCTTCTGAGCGCTATCCTCGTGCAACCGGTCGTGTATTTGATCCTCTTCGGGTTAGCCATCACCAACGAAGTGAACCACGCGGCCTGGGTCGTGTACGATCAATCGCAGACCGCCCTCTCGCGCCAGCTTATTACCGATCTGACCTCGCTGACGGCCCTGCGAGAACCGCAACTCGCCTTTAGCGAAGAGGCCGTAGTCGATTTTTTACGTCGCCAGGATGGCCTGGCTGGCGTCGTCATTCCCTGGGACTTCGACGATAAATTGCAGCGCGGACAAGAAGCGCCGATGCAAATTCTGCTTAATGGCGCTAAGACTGCGAGCGCCATGCGGTTAGCAAACTATATCAATCAGGCGGCCACGGCATTTTCTTTGACTCAGCTGCCGACACGGGACCGGAGCGAGCAACGGATTACCGCTCCCCGGATGTCGATTGAGAAACGGTACTGGTACAACCCCGGTCTGCAGGATCGCCTCGGTCTGCTCTCAGCCATGCCCGCCAATATGCTGACGCAAATCTGCTTGATGATCGCCGCCATTTCACTGGTGGGAGAACGCGAGCGTGGCACCTTTGAGCAGCTGCTCTCCACCCCCCTGTCGCTGGCAGAAATTATGCTCGGGAAGATGATTCCGTATGTGGGGGTTGGCTTTGTTGCGCTCGGGATGATGCTCACTGGCAGTTATTTGTTTTATGGCATTACCATCACCGGCAGTCTTGTGTTGCTGTTGCTCATTGCGCTGCTCTTCATGTTCGCCACCATGGCGTTTGGCATCTTCTTTTCCGCCTGGGCGCAAGGTGTCCAGCAGGCGATCTTTCTGGGGTTCTTCGTCATGTTTCCCTCGGTGCTTATCACCGGGATCTTGGTGCCGACCGACAACTACCCGTTCGTGATCAGTGCCTTCTCACACTGTCTGCCCGCCCGTTACTTCGCGCACGCCTTGCACGCCATTATTCTCAAAGGCGCCGGACTCAGCGAAGTCAGGGGCGACATATTTTTTCTTGCCGGTTTCTTTTTTTCGTTTTTATTCGCGGCGGTACAGGTCACCAAGCCCAAGCTGGGATAAAGGTAAACTGATAGGGATGGCCTTGTCCCTTCTCACAAGAGCAAGGCCAAGTGGGCAGGTGGAATGGCATAGGGGGCGCTCACCTGAGCGCCCCTCCCATAAGAAAAGCGGGGTAGGTTGGCGTGTTACCCCGCGACGCCGAGGTTACTGAACCTTCAGTTCGGCTCGCCGGTTCATGGCCCGGCCTTCGGGATTATCCTTCCCATTAGGCGTTTTGTTCGGCGCGACCGGCCGGCTTTCGCCATAGCCTACCGTGTCGAGACGGTCAGCAGTTATTCCCTTGGATACCAGGTAGTGTTTTACTGCCATCGCCCGCCGCTCAGACAACTTCTGGTTGTAGGCATCTGACCCAATCGAGTCGGTGTGCCCTTCGACGGTCACCTTCACGCTGGGGTTATCCTTGAGAATCTGCGCTGCTTCAT
>JACQEL010000385.1 GCA_016200595.1 Deltaproteobacteria bacterium | reverse complement strand
TACATGAAGAAGCTCTATTTCGACACCGCGCTCGGCTGGCACAAACCGGCCTTCGACTGCGCCCGTGCTTTAGTGGGCATCGAGCATCTCGTCTACGGCACGGATTATTTCATGCAGAATAGTACCTTTATGGACTGGACCAATGCCTTTCTTGAGAGTTTGGATATCTCTAAAGGTGATAAAGAAAAGATTTACAGCGGGAACGCCGAGCGGATTCTCAGAAAGTGATTGGATCATTTGTTCAATGGGTCATTGAGTCATTTACTCATTGAGAGAAGAATCGCATAGTCCAATCAGTCAATGATACAATGATTCAATGGCTCAATAATTCAATTCTGCCAACAGCGCCTTGGCCTCTTGCAAGTCCTTCGTGTCAAACCCCTCGGTGAACCAGCCGTAGATCTCAGCCAGCAGTGGCTGGGCTTCGCCCTTTTTGCCCTGCTGCTGCCACAGCCGGCTCAAGCTCATCACCGCCCGCAGCTCTAACGACTTTGCGTGCTGCTTACGGGCAATGTCGATCGCCTTCCAGAAACATTCTTCCGCTGCGGCTTCTCTTGTAGTAGGGTGGGCACCGCCCACCGTTTCTGCCTCACTCACATTTTGGTGGGCAATGCCCACCCTACGAACTTCAGCTTCGGATTGGGTGCTAGGTGTTGGGTGTTGGGTGTTAGGGACTCCGGACTTCGGACCTCGGACTTCGGACTGTTTTAGGGTTAGCGTTCCTTGCAGCCGATACAGCTCGGCTTCGTACCACCGCTCCTCGGTCTTGCTCGCCTGAGCCAGCGCCTCAGCCAGCACGGTAAGCCCTTCCTCAGGTTGTCCCGCTTTGCCATACTCCTCAGCTAACAGGGCGAGAAAAACTGTCCGCGCGAGTTCTGACCCGGTGGCTCGGTAGGTGGCCAGACCTTGACGCATCTGTGCAATTCCTTCCTCCGCCTGTCCTCGTGCCGCCACTGCCCAGCCCCGCGCGATAGTTGCCCATGCTACCTCCCTCACAAACCCGTGCTCGGTCGCCAGAGTGATCCCAGCTTCGGCTCGCTCTTGGACTACCTGCTCCTCCCGGCGGTACTGATGAAGCCAGGCCGCGAAGCGCAGAGCATAAACCAGGCTAAAGGGGTGAGACAACTCGTGAGCGAGGGCGAGCCCTTCCTGGCTTCTCCGCAAGGCTTGGTCCGCATAGCCAAGATGCCACAGAGCTAAGGCCGCAACGCAACAACAAGAGACCTTGGGGTCTTGGCCATCCAGAAAGGCAAGGGAGCGGTGCTGCTCCGGGTCGTAGAGGGCAATCCCTTGCTCGAGGTGCCCGCGGGCTGGGATAAACTCACCAAGCAAGAGCAAAGCCGTGCCCAGCGCAAAGTGCGCTTTCACCAAGAGAGCGGTGTCTTGGACACGTTGGGCCAGAGCCAAACACTGCTGTCCGAGCTCACGTGCCGTCTGATATTCCGCCCGGACAAGATAAAAGTACCACAGCCCCCACAATACGGGAAAAAGTTGCGGAGTCTCTCCAACGTGTTGGCACAGTTGCCGGGCGCGGGTGTAGGCTGCGCCTATTTCCGGGGCCGCATAGCCCTTGGTGGCCCGTAGCGGCGCACCCAGGGCGATCTGCAGTGAGAGTTCTTGCTGGGCACAACCGGGGGTATCGGGAAGGATTTTGAGCAACTCTAGTCCGGTGGTGAGGTGACTGATCGCCTCTACATAGGCCGAGCGCTGGCTCGCCCGTTGCCCCGCCTGCTGCCAGTAGGGAAGAGCTTGGGCGAGAAGCCCGGCCTCGGTGTAGTGATGGGCCAGCAATTCGGGCTGGGTTGCTGTCGTCTCAGGAAAACGCTCGGCCAGCACCTGGGCAATCTGCTGGTGATATTGCTGGCGTTTGCTCTTGAGTAAAGACTGGTAGGCGGTGTCCTGTACCAGGGCATGCTTAAAGAGATACGTCGCCTGTGGCGGCAGCCCGTGCTGATAGAGCAGTTCCGCCTCGACTAACTGCTGCAACCCTTGCTGGAGTGTCACCTCGTCTAACGGTGACACCGCGTGGAGCAGTTCGTAGGAGAACTCGCGTCCCAAGGTCGCCCCTACCTGCGCAATCTCACGAGTTGTGGTCAACCGATCCAGCCGTGCCATCAGCGAGTCCTGTAAGGTGCTCGGTATCGCGAGAGGCGGGAGAGGACCTTGCAACTCATAGCGATCATCTGTCGCAGTGAGCAACCCCGACTCCAGCACCATCTTGGTTAACTCTTCCACGAATAACGGCACCCCGTCGGTCTTGGCGATGATTTGCTGTACTACTTCCCGGGGTAACGGTTTACCGCCGGCGATTTTCTCCACCATCGCCCCGACCTGGGGTCGGCCTAAACGGTTGAGGGTGAGTTGAGTGATGTGAGAACGGGGTCGCCAGGGGGGAACAAAGTCCGGCCGAAACGTCAGCAAAGCCAACAAGCGGATGGTTGGCACCTGATCGAGGAAGAGCGTGAGGAACGCCAGGGTCGAGGGATCGGCCCAGTGGAGATCTTCCCAGGCACAGTACACGGTCCGGCGCTCAGCTTCCTCGACTAGCCACGAGAGCAAGGCTTCCTGGGTCTTCTGCTTCTGCTTTTCAGGGCTGAGGGTCAGTGGCGGGGTGTTCTCAGGCTGTGGCAGCGACAGCAGTGCGGCCAGCAGGGGCATCGTGTCGGCTTGCGGGAAGCGAAAGCGTGCGAGAGCCTGCTGCAGTTTCTCGAGCTTAGCCTGGGGACTCTCTTCGCGCTGAAACAGCAAGAGCCGCTGCAAGTGCTCGATGATAGGATAGAAAGCACTGTTCTGATGGTAGGGCGAGCAGCGAAACTCGATACGAGTTGCCCCTTCAGCTATGACCTGCTCTTTGAGCGTTTGTACCAGCCGAGATTTGCCAATGCCGGCCTCGCCGCTGAGCAGGATAACTTGCCCTTCGCCGCCTCTGGCCTGCGCCCAGCGCTCGCGCAACAAGCCCACTTCCAGATCTCTGCCAACCAGCGGGGTGAGACCTGTACTGACCGCGACCTCAAAGCGGCTCTGCGCCTCACTTTCCTGCACGACTCGGTACAGCGACAACGGGGCGGTGATTCCCTTCAACGCTTGAGGACCCAGGTCCTGGCATTCAAACAAACCTTGCACGAGTCGATACGTCGCCGCACTCAAGACCACTGTGTCTGGTGCGGCGTATCCTTGCACGCGGGCAGCGAGGTTGGGGGTCTCACCCAAGGCGAGTTGTTCGCGCTTGCTGCCGCTGCCAATTTCGCCCACCACCACTGGGCCCGTATGGATGCCGATGCGCACTTGCAACGGGTGTGACAACTGGGCGTTCAGGGCTGGTTGTTTTCCCTGGTCCCCAACCCCCGGCTCCCGGCTCCTGATGGCCTCAACAATTTCCAACCCCGCCCGTACCGCTCGCTGGGCATCATCTTCATGCGCAAGCGGATAGCCAAAGTAGACTAGGAGCCCATCACCCAAATACTGGGCGATATGGCCTTCGAAGCGGTCAATCACTGCGGTACACGCCTGTTGATAAGCACGTACCACCTCCCGCAACTCTTCAGGGTCGAGCTGTGCGGAGAGCGCGGTCGAGCCGACGAGATCACAGAACATCACGGTCAATTGGCGGCGCTCAGCCTCGCTTCTAGGGGCTGGGGGTTGCGTGCTAGGGGTTAGGGGTTGGAAACCTGAAACTTGAAACCTGGAACTTGAAACGGGTGGTTGAGGTTGAGTGATAAGGGGAGAGCCACACTCACCACAGAACTTCGCGCGGGCAGGATTTTCACAGCCGCACGACAGACAGCGGCTCTTGAACGACGCACCACATTCGTTACAGAACTTCACCCCTTCGGGATTGTCAAACTCACAACTAGGGCACCGCATACGGCCTCTTTATTCCTCATTTCTTCGGGAGGGAAGAGTGTCCCCTGGCCTTATGTATGCGCTTTGCCACTTCTGTACAAGGAGAAGACTGCAACCCTGACGATGAGGCTGTCACCCGCCGCTGCTCTTTTGGGGTCCGTCGTACTCTAAATCAAACCACGAGAGATTGGTACACGACAGGTGTCACCCTGAGCATAGCGAAGGGTCTCAGAGTTAGATGCTTCGCGGAGTTTATCCTGAGCCCTTCGACGCTGCTCAGGACAGGCTCCGCCGAAGGGCTCAGCATGACATTCCTGAGATGCTGCATCGTCAAGTGTATCAATGTTGTATGGTTCGATTTAGATGCGGACTGTGAAGACCGAGCAGCAAGGGAGAGACTGCGATGAAAATTGATTTCCACGCTCATGGCTTTCCTCGAGAGTTTTTTCTGAAACTGAAGGAGTACTACCCAGACCAAACGATCCTCCGTGAAGATCCAAAGCATGGGCTGATTGCGGTCTGGGCGGGAACCTTGTTGCCAGTTTGGGACCATGGTCAGCGCATAGACGCCATGTCCCGAGCAGGCGTGCAAATCGAAATCCTGTCGGCACCCGCGGTCTATATCCATGTCGACGAGCACAGTCCCGAACTCTGCCGTATGATAAATGACACGTTCGCTGAATCGTGTCGCCAGAGCCCGGAGCGTTTCAAGGCGTTTGCCTGCGTTCCCTTTAACTCGATGGACGACGCGCTGGCAGAACTGCGACGCGCGCTGACTTTCCCCGGTTTTGTCGGGGCGCTGATTACTTCGAATGTAGGTGGAAAGTATCTGTACACGCCAGAGTTCTTGCCGTTTTGGCAAGAAGTCGCCCGGCTACGGGTGCCGGTGTTCATGCATCCCCAACCACCGCCGGGATATCACGATGATGAAGTGGCCTCGCTGGTCGCGTTCCCCTCAGATACGACGCTCTCGACCATGAAGTTTCTCTACAGTGGTCTGCTCGAACGCTTTCCTGAACTCATCCTGATTATTGCTCACCTGGGTGGGACGCTGCCGTTCTTGGCCAGACGTATCGACATCGGCTTTGACGTTCCTCACTTTCCAGAAAAATACAAACAGATCCCACGCCGACCGAGCGAATACATGAAGAAGCTCTACTTCGACACCGCGCTCGGCTGGCATAAACCGGCCTTCGACTGTGCCCGCGCCCTGGTTGGCGTCGAGCATATGGTCTATGGCACTGATTATTTTATGGAGGGTAGTCCTTTTATGGACTGGACCAATACATTCCTTGAGAGCCTCGATATCTCTAAAAGTGATAAAGAAATATCTCTAAAAGTGATAAAGAAAAGATCTACAGCGGCAATGCGGAGCGGATTTTGCAGAGGTAGAGCAGCCGGGCCGGCTGCCCCACTATTTCCAGAACTTCAACCTTTTGGTAGCACGGACCACTGGCCTGTGCTTTTCTTTCCCATGAGTTCTGGTTCAATAATTCACTCCCATTGGGTGCTAGAGCACCTTACCTTTGCCTGTACGGAGAAGAGCAATTGGAGTGCGCAAGCCATGCTTGCGCCTTTTTCGCTCACAGCCATGCTGTGGGCAGATGGTGGACGAAGCACGGCTTCGCCCACTAAAAGCGGGAGCGCGGCTCCCGCACTCCAAAGTGGGATTACCGTATGCACGACGGTAAAGTGCTATAGGGGCTGGGTGTTGGGTTTGGTAACGTTGAACCTTGAACGTTGGCCCCTTTATGACGCTGGACCCTAGACGCTAGACCCTAGACTGTCCAGCAGCGCTTTGGCCTCTTGCAGGTCTTTGGTATCAAAGCCCTCGGTGAACCAGCCGTAGATCTCCGCTAACATCTGGTGAGCTTCCTGCGGCTTGCCCTGCTGCTGCCACAAGCGACTCAAACTCATCACCGCTCGCAGCTCCAGCGACTTCGCGCTCTGGTGGCGAGCAACCTCGATGGCTTTCAAAAAGCACGCTTCGGCTTCGGCCTCCGCGTGGGTGCTAGGTGTTAGGTGTTGGGTGTTAGGGACTTCGGACTTCGGACCTC
>JACQEL010000081.1 GCA_016200595.1 Deltaproteobacteria bacterium | reverse complement strand
TACAGCGTATCCACTCCCAAGAGACGCCAAGAAAACTCCCAGGGATCACGCCCGAAGATATCATCAAAACTTTCGGCTCCTTGAGCCAGCTTGTCCCCACGGCGCGGCTGAGGTTGACGCCGCACCCGGCGCAGTCCTGGCGAATACGCATACATATCCCAACGGGTTGCGGTTGATCCGCCAGCGCGGTACTGGATCAGGACCATTTGGTTGCCCAAGTCCTCTGGTGGGAAAATATTCTGGCCGGTGATCTTGCGCGTTGGTCCGCCAGGCGCCGTACCGTATAATTCACCGGCTAATCCCTGGTACCCCTTAGCGTTCGGCACATAGAAAATCGGGCTATACATCTTGCTGGTCCGCAGGTAACCCTGAGCGGTCAGCGCCCCGGTCACATCGAGCAAATTACAGGACCAGCGCGGCGAGTGGCTGAACTCCATCGCCCGGTATCCCATCTCTTCCGCCGTGTAGGGAGGTTCGAAGGGGTATCGTTCAGCCGGCAAGTAGGACATCTGCGCATCGCGCGGGGTATCAGTGCGGGGATCGAAAAGCGCCTGTTCAGCTTCAGTTAACTCAGTAACCAAACGCCAAGTCTTGGCTGGAGCAGCGGGCTCTCCCCAGACATCAGCTCGACCCAACAAAGAAGTGAGGAAGAGAACCAGCGAGATCGTTCTCATCATGCGTTTTCCCCTCCCCAGGGCAACCACCTGGGGTTGCCCCTACAATTGCTCCTTTGTCTTTGCTGAGAGCTGAAAGCTGACTGCTGACTGCTGTTATATTTTCGGCATCACTTGCGTAGCGAACCGCTCAACCCCACGGCGGAACGTATCGGCGTCTGCATAGCGACCCAAGCCCAGGACATAATAGCTGGCGCCAGCATCGCGAGAGGCAGAGATACGATCAATCATGGCTTCTGGCGGACCTTCGCGGATCATGCCACCCACAATGAGTTCGGGCACCGCGCGGCCACGTTTCTCCGCCTCTTCACGCAGATAGGCGCCAACTTGCGAGAGCTCATCCGGACGCAACCCGATCGGGTAATAAGCATCGCCGAAGCGCAGAGTCCGCTCCAACGCCTTCGGGCCGCTGCCACCGATCCAGATCGGCGGCCGGGCTGGGCGCGGGGCAAAGACAAAGGCGGGAAAGCGCACCAGCTTACCCTCGTAAGAGTTCACGTCGTTGGCAAACAGGGTGTGCAGTACCTGCAAGGTCTCATCCGTCAGCGCGCCACGTTTACGTGGATCGACCCCGAGGGCTTCGAACTCTTGCCGTAACCAGCCAACTCCCGCGCCAAGGATCAGTCGCTCGCCGGACAGCTCTTGCAAGGTCGCGATTTGCTTGGCAGTGAGCACCGCCGGGCGGTAGGGAATCACCAGCACCGAGATACCGAGCTTGATGCGCTGCGTAATCCCAGCCAGGTACCCTAAAGTCGTGAGGGGCTCGAGATAGCGTCCACCTGAACCCTCGGTCTGATCCGGCGGGATCGCTAAGTGATCGACCACGAACGCAGCATCAAAGCCCGCTTCCTCTACAGCACGGGCGCAGGCGGTAATCGTTTCCCGGGTAGACTGTGGCCCCATATTACGAATGACGACCCCGAATTTCATTGCACCCCTCCTTGCTCATCTTCTTCGTCTTGGAAGAGACGCTCAGCTAATGCTTCCGCAGTCTCGGCCTCGGCGTCCTGATTCGCCCGGATAAGGTCATAAGCGATGTTCATCAGCATTTTAGCCAGGACCTCGCGTTGAGCAATATTGAGCCACACACTCGTGGGCTGGGTGTCGAGTTGAGCGATCAGCGTTTCCATCACGCGTGCACCGGTGTCGTTCTCCTGGCGGGCGAGGCGGTCTCCCGCCATGCCCGCGGCCTGCTGCAGCAGGGCGATTTCTTGGACGGTGAGGGAGTAGGTGGCCATAGAAGAAGCTTTTAGCTTTTAGTTATTAGCTTTTAGCTTGGGAAGTCGAAAACTGAGAGTAACCGCTTGTCCTTCACAATTTCTATCTCTCTTCGCAAGGTCTTTTTCCCTGAGCCAAAAGCTAACGGCTAAAAGCTAAGAGCCTACTGTAAATCAGGAAACAACCATGGTGCTTCCTGCTTGCGCCGTTGCTCGTAGGCGGTGATCTCCGCTTCATGCTGCAACGTGAGGCCGATCTCATCGAGCCCCTTTAGTAAACACTCTTTACGGAACGGGTCAATGTCGAAATGAAAGCTGGTTCCCGATGGAGTCGTCACTGTCTGTGCGGCTAGATCAACGGTGAGCCCATAGCCAGGCTGAGCTTCCACTTCTTTGAATAGTTGGGCAACGTCCTCGGACTTCAACACTGCTGGGAGCATGCCGTTCTTGAAGCAGTTGTTGAAGAAGATGTCGGCAAAGCTCGGGGCGATGATGCAGCGAAATCCATAATCAAGCAGTGCCCACGGCGCGTGCTCACGGGAGGAGCCGCAACCAAAGTTGTCACGCGCCAGCAAGATCGTCGCGCCTTCATAGCGCGGTTGGTTGAGAAAGAAAGATCTATC
Organism: Deltaproteobacteria bacterium; assembly: GCA_016200595.1. Classification (GTDB taxonomy): domain Bacteria; phylum Desulfobacterota; class Binatia; order Bin18; family Bin18; genus JACQEL01. The sequence continues at coordinate 2,058 of JACQEL010000081.1, read as the reverse complement.
GCCAGAGCCGTCGCTGCCATAGCGCCAGTCAGAGAACAATCCTTCGCGCAGACCAGTGCGTTTAATAGTCTTCAAGTATTGCTTGGGAATGATCTGGTCAGTATCAACGTTGACACGATCAAGAGGAGCAACCAAACCTTTGAGTACGGTGAAAGCGTCCATAGATGAATCTCCTTAAGACAAAGAATAAAACGTAACGAGTAAAACGTAATGAAGAATGCAGGTTACATAACGTCTTGTTTACGTATTACGTTTCACGTTTTACGTTCTCATTGCCAATTCCTGATATCGACAAAATGTCCTTCGATGGCCGCAGCCGCAGCCATGGCAGGAGAGACCAAATGGGTACGACCGCCTTTGCCCTGGCGACCTTCGAAGTTACGGTTGCTGGTCGAAGCGCACCGTTCGCCAGGCTGCAGCACGTCAGCGTTCATGGCCAAACACATGGAGCAGCCCGCCTCGCGCCACTCGAACCCGGCCGCTGTGAAAATCTTGTCCAGCCCTTCTTCTTCGGCCTGCTTCTTTATCAGACCCGACCCCGGCACGACCATGGCGTTGACCGTCGGTGCCACCCTTTTCCCTTTGACATACTGAGCGGCGAGCCGCAGGTCCTCTATCCGCGCATTGGTGCAGGAACCGATGAACACACGATCGATTTTGATGTCGGCGATCGGCGTGCCTGGCGTCAGCCCCATATAGGCGAGCGCGCGTTCGGTGGCTTCTCGTACGTGCAGAGCCGATATATCCTTCGGGTCCGGCACTCTCCCGGTGATATCGGTCACCATACCCGGATTCGTGCCCCAGGTTACTTGGGGAATCAGGTCTTCAGCCTTCAGTTCAACGGTCTTATCGAACTTGGCTCCCGGATCAGTACGCAGATTTTTCCACGTCGCCACTGCTCGCTCGAACATCTCTCCTTTGGGGGCAAAAGGCCGGCCACGCAGATAGGCAAAGGTCGTCTCGTCGGGCGCGACCATGCCGGCACGAGCACCTGCTTCAATCGACATGTTGCAGAGCGTCATGCGACCTTCCATCGACAGCGAGCGGATGGCTGAGCCGGTATACTCAATCACATGACTAGTGCCGCCGGCAGTGCCGATTTTGCCGATCACCGCAAGGATGATGTCTTTAGCCGTACAGCGCTCAGGAAGTTTACCCTCGACGCGAACCTCCATGGTCTTCGCTGGCATCTGCAACAAACACTGGGTAGCCAGCACGTGCTCGACCTCGCTCGTACCGATGCCAAAAGCCAGCGCGCCAAAGGCACCGTGGGTCGCGGTGTGCGAGTCCCCACAGACGATCACCATACCCGGCAGCGTCAAACCCTGCTCCGGGCCGATAATGTGGACGATGCCCTGGCGAATATCGTGCATATCGAAGATCGGAACGCCGGTGGCTTTGCAGTTTTCCTGTAAAGTCTCGACCTGTTTGGCACTCACCAGGTCAGCAATCGGTTTATCGCGATCGGTAGTCGGCACGTTGTGATCCGGCACGGCGATGGCCGCTTGCGGGCGCCGGGGGTTCCGTCCGGCCAGGTGCAGCCCCTCAAATGCCTGCGGGGAGGTGACTTCGTGGACGAGATGGCGGTCCACGTATAGCAGAGCGGTGCCATCGGGTTCGGTGCGGACAACGTGCGATTCCCAGATCTTCTCGAACATGGTCTTGGCAGCCATAGGCGCTCCTTTGTATGAGACTACGGTAAGAAGGTATACATTTCTCAGATTTAGCTCGTACTGGCAAGTCACCAGGGGGGTGCATAGCATTTGCTGGCAACTGAGTTGAAAGCACACAGCTCATCTGCCGTCCCCCCTTCGACAAGCTCAGGGCGAACGGGGTTGGGTTTGAAGCTGTGGCGAACATTACCGTTCGTGCTGAGCCTGTCGAAGCACAAACACAGGGAGACGCGTGCCTGCCAGAATTTGATATGCACCCTCACCAGGGGATAAGATGGCAGCAGTTTCCTGGCTATGCTACTGTGACGAGCTGAGAAGAAATTGAGACATTGACAGACTACGTCTCGTATTCCCTGGCAGGAGGAGCGCTATGAGTGAGTGGACC
>JACQEL010000380.1 GCA_016200595.1 Deltaproteobacteria bacterium | reverse complement strand
TCTGCGGCTGCGATTGCGGGCGTTGACGCAGAAATAGCTGTTAGCTTTTAGCTATTGGTTTTTAGCCAGAATAAATGTTGCCGACAACATGTGCCTCTCTCGTCTCCGAGAAGATTGCTGAGCGAATTGGTCATGTTTGTCTGGCTAAGAGCTAACAGCTAAGAGCCCAAATCCACTCGTTTTTTCTCATGAAACGACAAGTGACTAAAAAAGCCTGGGCTGGACGGTTTACGGAAGCGCCCAATCCACTGATGGAAGCGTTCACTTCCTCGTTGGCATTTGATCGACGCCTGGCGCCTTATGATATCCGTGGCAGCATTGCTCATTGTCGCATGTTGGTGAAACAGAAGATTTTGAGCCGCACTGAAGGTGAGAAAATCGTCAAAGGACTAGAGAGCGTGCAACGGGAGTGGGCGCAGGGCCGCTTTCCGTTCTTGCCTGCGGATGAAGATATCCACATGGCCATCGAACGACGACTGACGGAAAAGATCGGTCCTGTAGGCGGCAAATTGCACACCGCGCGCAGCCGCAATGACCAGGTCTTGCTCGATGTCCGCCTGTACCTGCGCGACGAGATCACCTTTATCCAACAGCTCCTCAGCGCTCTGCAAAAACAACTCGCCCGCTTGGCGAAACGCTACAGCGAGGTGGTGATGCCTGGGTATACCCACCTCCAACGCGCGCAACCTGTGCTCCTTGCTCATCATTTGCTCGCTTATTATGAAATGCTCAGCCGTGACCAACAACGGTTGCAGCAGTGCGGTGAGCGGGTCAATGTGTTGCCGCTCGGTGCAGGCGCTTTAGCTGGAACCACCTTGCCAATCGACCGACACCACGTAGCCAAACTCCTGGGATTTCCCCGCGTCAGCGAGAACAGCCTTGACACCGTGGCGGACCGTGATTTTCTCGTCGAATTCCTCTCCGTCTGTGCTATCTTGAGTATGCACCTGAGCCGCCTCGCTGAAGAGTTGGTGTTGTGGTCAAGCAGTGAGTTTGGCTTTATCGAGCTGCCTGATGCGTTTGCCACCGGCAGCTCGATGATGCCGCAAAAAAAGAATCCCGACGTCCCTGAGCTGATACGCGGCAAGACTGGGCGAGTGTATGGCAATCTGTTCGCGCTGCTCACAGTTCTCAAAGGTCTGCCGCTCTCGTACAACCGAGATTTGCAAGAAGATAAAGAGCCGTTGTTCGATACCATAGACACAGTAAAAGGGGTGCTACGCGTCCTGGAAGCAATGCTGCCGCAGCTCGTCTTTCGCCAGGACCGTCTGCGAGCCGCTGCACTTGGCGGTTTCACTCTGGCGACCGATGTCGCGGATTATCTCGTGGAGAAAGGACTTCCTTTCCGTAAGGCACATGAAGTCGTGGGCGCAGTGGTGCGCTGGTGTCTGGCGGAAAAAAAAGGCCTAGAGGAACTTTCGCAAGAGGAGTGGCAGCGTTTCTCGCCGCTGTTTGAGCAGGACCTTTTCCCTCGTTTGACCTTAGAATCGGCGGTTGATCGTCGCTCTTCGTATGGCGGGACCGCGCGCTCCGAGGTCCAACGGCGGCTGCGCTCGATTAAATTATGAGTCCAAAGTCCAAAGTCCAAAGTCCAAAGTCTCAGGGCAAAAGTCTAAAGTCTACGGTCCAGAGTCTCGTGTCCAACAGGCTCTGTCTGCAGGTAGGAGTCTGGAGCCCAAGCGCTTCAGGTCCCGAACTTAAAAGATCTCTTCTTATTCTTCTCTTTATCTCTGTCTCTGTCTTTTTCTTATCGGCTTGTGGCCGTAAGACCGATGTCCGTCCGCCGGAGCTAGTCGGGCCGGAGCCAATTGGTGACCTCACCTTAGAGGCGACGGACAAAACGATTCAACTGCACTGGGGTCGGCCACAGAAGTATGTCGATGGCAGCGATATGGACGACTTAGGGGGGTTCGTGGTGTTGCGCGCAACTGAGAATGGCCAGGGCAAGGCGGGAGTCTTTGCTCGGATTGCGACCGTGCCGGTAGAAGATCGGGATCGCTTTCGCAAAGCGAAAAAGTTTAGCTATACCGACGAACAACTCACCGCCGGCACCCTCTATCGCTACCGGGTGGAGGCGTTTACACTGGACGGCTACTACAGCAGCCCATCAAACACCGTCGAGTTGGCTTGGCAGGGAGGGCCATAAGCCAGGCATCATGCTCAGCATTGCCGGGTAAGCTTATGCTGAGAGAACCGTATTTACTCCCGGTGAGTTGATGACGGTGACGAGTGTTAGCGCTTACGGCTCCGTCATGGCCTCAGTTGCTTACCGCCAGCCGAGGTGCTGGTTGACGGAGCAGACTTATCCGTGGTACGCGAGCAAGAGACACAAGACGATTTGTCTGTCAGGGAGCGGATTCTGACGGCTTTGCGGTGAACAATGAAAAATGAAGAGTAAAGAATTAAGGAAGCACGAAGATCGCTGGACCTTTTCATTCTTAACTCTTAACTCTCAACTCTTAACTCTTCATTGGTGTTCCTATGAAACTTCCCTTTACCAAGATGCACGGCATCAGCAACGACTACATTTACGTCAATGCATTTACCACCCAGGTGCCGAACCCGGCCACGGTGGCGCAGAAGGTCAGCGACCGCCGTACTGGCATCGGCGGCGATGGACTTATTCTCATCTGTCCGTCCACTACCGCCCACGCCCGGATGGAGATGTATAATGCTGATGGCAGCCGCGGCGAGATGTGCGGCAACGGTATCCGTTGCGTTGGCAAATATCTGTACGACCACGGCGTAGCGCAAGCAAATCCTCTCAAGGTGGATACGGACGCTGGTCTGAAAACTCTTTTTCTCGAACTCCAGAATGGGCAGGTCGCGCGGGTCACGGTGGATATGGGAGAACCAATCCTCGAGGGGCCGCGTATTCCGGTAGCTGCGGCGGGCCAGGTTATCAACCAACCGCTGGCAGTAGAGGGGAAGTCATACCAGGTGACTTGCGTGTCGATGGGCAATCCTCATTGCGTCACCTTTGTCGATACGGTTGAGCCGCTTGAGTTGGAAAAGATTGGCCCCAGGTTTGAACACCACCCCTTTTTCCCCAAGCGGGTCAATACCGAATTCATCCAAGTTGTGAGCCCCACCGAGCTGCAGATGCGCGTGTGGGAGCGAGGCTCAGGCGAGACCTGGGCGTGTGGCACCGGCGCTTGCGCGGCGGCTGTAGCCGCGGTCCTCAACCATAAGGCCGGACGGCAAGTCACTCTCCATCTACGCGGCGGGGACTTGGAGATTGAATGGCGAGCCGAGGACAATCACGTCTATATGACAGGCCCGGCGGAAGAGGTATTTGAGGGAATGATCGAAATCTAGGACGTAAAACGTAATGAGTAATTTCCCTCCCTCCTTTTTACGTTTTACGCTTTACGTTTTACGCCCCGATAGGAGGCAGTTATGTTTTCAGGCTCACTGGTCGCACTTATCACCCCCTTCAAAAACGGCCGAGTAGACGAGAAACGGCTTATTGATCTCGTCGAATGGCACCTGCGCAGTGGCACACACGGGATCGTCCCCTGTGGCACGACTGGCGAGTCAGCCACCCTCTCGCATGAAGAGCACACGCAGGTCGTGAAACTGGTGGTGGAGGTGGTGAAGAAGCGCGTGCCAGTCGTCGCCGGGACTGGTTCGAACTCGACCGTCGAAGCGATCCGCCTCACGCGTGAAGCCCAAGAGGTGGGAGCGACCGGTGCGTTGATGATCTCGCCTTACTACAACCGTCCAACCCAGGAAGGGATTTATCAACATTACCAAGCAGTCGCGCAAGCCGTGCCTGGGTTTCCCATCATCTTCTACAACATCCCGGGCCGCACCGGCTCGAACATCGAGCCCTCCACTATGGCGCGCCTGGCCGAGATTGATAATATCGTCGGTGTCAAGGAAGCGGCTGGTTCAATCGATCAGGTGCTGAACATTATCTCCGCTTGTGGAGACAAACTGGCCATCCTCTCTGGCGAGGACTCATTGACGTTCTCGATGATGTCGCTCGGCGGCAAAGGAGTGATCAGTACGATAGCGAACGTGGTACCGCGGGAAATGGCCGACCTGGCGAATGCCTGCCTGACTAAGCAGTGGGAAAAGGCCGCACAACTGCAGATTCAAATTCTTCCGCTGATCCGTGTGTTGTTCATCGAAACCAATCCGATTCCGGCAAAAACGGCCTTGTCCTTGATGGGGAAGTGTGAGCTCGAGCTTCGCCTTCCGTTGGTGCCCATGGCGGAAACGAACCTGGCGAAACTGAAAGCCGTCCTGCAGGAATACCAGCTTATTGGCTAGAACTCCGCAGGCAAGACGACCCAAGGGCAGGGAGACCCGGCTTCGGCCTGGTTCTCCTGCCCTTGGCCACGTACTCCCTACCTTTTCTTGAAAGGTGGATACCATGCCAGTCAACGTTATTGTTTGTGGCGCAGCCGGCCGTATGGGAAAACTTCTTGTGACTTTGGTGCGAGAACATCCCGAAACTCGACTGGTCGGTGCGATCGAAGCCCCGGCCCATTCAGCGCTGGGAAAAGATGCTGGCGAAGTCGCGGGTATCGGGACGATCGGCATCAAGGTATCGGAGGACTACAGTGCGGTGGCTGCGCCCGACAATGTCACCCTCGATTTCACGATCGCCGAGGCTGCCCTGGATCATCTCCGGGCGGCGGTGGCTAAAGGGGCTGCGATTGTTATCGGCACCACCGGCTTCTCGGCCGAGCAGCGGGCTGAAGCCGAACAGCTGGCGCCCAAAACTCGCACCCTCATCTCCCCTAATATGAGCATTGGCGTAAACGTCCTGCAAAAAGTGGTGGCCGATGTCGCCCGCATCCTCAAAGAGGGCTTTGACCCGGAGATCGTGGAAATTCACCATCGCTTCAAAACCGATGCGCCTAGCGGCACCGCTTTAGCGTTAGGACGGACTATTGCGGCTGCCCAGGGCAAGAATTTTGACCAGGTAGCTACCCTGGCTCGTCAGGGCATTACCGGACAACGCTCTAACGAGGAGATCGGCATTATGGCTCTGCGGGGTGGGGATGTGGTCAGTGACCACACCGTGATCTTCGCGGGCTTCGGCGAACGGTTGGAGTTCATACACCGGGCACAGAGCCGCGAGTGCCTAGCCCGTGGCGCGTTGCGCGCCGCCTTGTGGCTGCCTCATCAGCCACCGGGACTGTATTCCATAAATGATGTGTTGGGGCTGTAGGAGAACCGTTACCGCTTTTCTATCACGACGGGTGGGGTAGTAAATTTCTGAAAGTCTCCTGGCGGTTTGAAGAGATCAGCGGGCTGGGGACCGACCTGGACGTTGCTCCATTCAATCCGCGTCTCGCTCTCGGGAGAAAACATCATCAGCGGCGTGTGGCTGTCTTTGGTAATCCACACATAGAACATCTTCTCCCTCACCATCATTTTGTATTTGTCGCAGGTTTGACCGTTGAGAGTTTCTGTCCCCACTAGCTCACGCTTCGCGTTCGGGTCGGAAACATACGCAAGTATCCCATCTTTTTCGCTCAAGGGTTTCTCTACGAAGAGCTTCTGCACGGGCAGCAGCACGTACACGATCTTTTCGTCCAGGCGCGCAATTGTGACGATCTGCACCTTCCCCATGGTCGCCTCTGTACGCAACCTACCCTCGCTAACGTACACTTTACTTGTGCTCCGCTGCTCCCTAGCAACTGTCACCAGGTCGGCACTGTAAGGCTCGGACTGAGAGTTTTGCACCCAGGCGAGGCTAGACAGAATGAAGCACACGAACCTCAAGAGAAATTTCTTCATGTCGGCTGCCTGATAAGCCTGCTTACTCTTGTCGCGGCTGTGGGCCTACTTCTTTCTTAAGCTTGGGGCTAGGTTGGCTGGCCTCTTCGGCGGTTGACCTCTCCAGTGCCGTGGCAATGGCTTCGCGTACACCAAAATTCCCACTGGCACACAGAGTTAGAATCTGTTCAGTCAGCGAGCGACGTTTTACTGATTTAGCTGGGAGTTTAGTTGGTTTTTCTCCATGCATAGTCTTGCCCCTCCAGTGCCACGACCGCCACCACTGCCTCCCAAAGGAGATCGGCACTCCGCCGATTTTCTTTACTCCCCGGGACAGACCTGCGCTTGCGGCAAATTAGTTCTTCCATTTTGCGGTTACTTTCCCTCAAACCGTGCAGGTCGCTTCTCTAAGAACGCAGCGACAGCTTCTTTATGGTCTCTTGTTTTAAACAAATACTCGAGGCCAAAGGTTTCAGTCTGCACGGCAGCATCGAAGTCGTTCTCCATCCCTTGATAGAGTGCGCGCTTCGATACTGCAAGTGCCAACGGCGGCAGGGCAGCAATTTGGCTGGCCATCTCGCGGACGGTAGCCGTGAGGCCTTCCCCAGGCACTACCTGATTGACCAAGCCAATCTCCACAGCCTCTTTGCCCTTGAGGATACGGGCCGTGTATATCAGTTCCAAAGCCTTCGCCAAGCCAATGAGCCGGGGCAACATAAACGTCGAACCTAATTCAGGCATCAGCCCCATGCGGGCAAAAATAGCGCCCAGAGACGCCTCTGCTGCCATAATGCGAATGTCCTGGAGCAACGTCAAGGTTAAGCCGATCCCTACGGCCGCACCGTTGATCGCCGCAATCGTGGGCTTAGGGCAGTTATGCAG
>JACQEL010000379.1 GCA_016200595.1 Deltaproteobacteria bacterium | reverse complement strand
TCGCCCCGTTTTCCCTAGACGTCATCGTGCATTCGACGGGGGCTCCTGTCATCCGGCATTGGCTCCATTATTATCTCACGCAGGTGTGCAGGGGTGATTTCGCACGTTGTCCGATTCGCCGTTTAATCATGCTCGCGCCTGCAAACTTTGGCTCGCGCTTGGCCGCCCAGGGCAAGTCTACCTTGGCTAAGCTGTTTCGGGGCGGTATCGCGCACGGTTTTCAAACCGGACAGCGTATCCTCGAAGGTCTTGAACTCGGCAGCCCAACGCTCTGGGAATTGGCGAAAAATGACCTCTTTTCGGGTTCTTCGTTCTATCCAGTTGATCCGAATCGAGGTCCTTTTGTCTTCATCTTATCTGGCACGAATACGTACGGAGAGCTAAAAGGGTTTGTAGCGAAAGGAGCGAACGAGGACGGATCTGATGGAACTATCCGCGCTTCATCTGCCGCGCTCAATAGCATCAAGCTGGAGATCGATTACACGCAGCCGACTGATCCGCAAATTGTGGTACACCGCCAAGCTAATGTCCCCTTTCCTTTCTTGCTGGTACCTGGGAAGAATCATTCGGAGATCGTGCCGGATGATCCAGATGACGACGTCCACCCAACCCTACAGCTTATGCGAAAGTGCCTTGGCGTGACTAACGCTGATCAATATCAACAGGTTCGTCTGGAGTTTGAGCAGGCCAATGCTCAATTCTATGCCGAGCAACAGCAGGAGGGCGTTGACGAGGGCGTTCACGCGTATCAACAGTTTCTGGTGTGTATCCGTGATGATATGGGCAACGATGTGACTGATTATCGCCTTGACCTACACGTGATTGACGAGTCAATCGCGCAGAGCACGTGGAGTGATGATCGCCAAACGCTGGAAAAACTACGCCAATACCAGGAGTACACGTACTTCCTGCAGGAACAAGTGATTGCTGATGTCCAACCGCACAGCATCAATACTGCCTATCGGACGTTTTTTATCAATCTTGATCGACTACGCGAACTACAGGACAAGCTGAGGAGAGATGAGAGACAGCCTTACATCGCCATGAATCTTGATGCAATCGGCCCCACGGAGGAGCTGAGATACGACACCGACAGCCTGCATTATCTGCCGGTAGAGAATCCGATTCCTGCAGATCAGCACGGCAATGTTGATTTTTTCAAAGCGAACACCTCCACACTGGTAGAGATCTTAATTGCGCGTGTGCCAAGCAGTCGGGTAATCAAGTTAACCTTGGGATGATAAGGTACCACCTAAACTCTTCCACTTCGATATGAAAAACGGGAAGAGCAGGGGACGTTCTTGAATTAGTGGAATAATGTTGATGAGGGAAAAAGATAAAACCCTTGAAGCACCGCAGATGCAGCCGTACCCTCTGGTGCAGGAGGGAAAGCCCAGTGCTGAGCAGAGGGGGGCGGCCTAACCGGCGCCGGGCACAGGACCGCCGCCCGCTTGCGACTCTGCATAAGCTGAATGGACACATGTGAGCGGCGGTCCGAGACGGCGGGCGTTAGAAGCTGTTTGTAAACTCTCAATGAGGCGCCATCTGTCACAGCATCAACTCTCAGCGGAGCATCACTATCCCCTGATTTTCTTGCGACTTTTCGCTTTGCGACTTCCGCTCACGGCGCGCAAAACTGACAGGCAGGGGGTTTTTCCAACAGCTTCTCAGAGAAGCGGATGTTCCGAATTGTGACGATTGGATATCTATTGACAGTGACAATGGGCACGACCTTAAAATTTTGTAGAAAGTTTCGCGGAAAGTTTGCCCGTAGAAGTCTTGAAGAGTCTAACTGCGGTATTAAAGAAAGAATATACTCAGCTTGTTTTTAAAAAATTTGACGAATATTTCTACGATTACTTAGAGCCCCTAACAAAACAGCGAGGATCCCGGTCTTGTCAGTCTGAGCGCCGCGAAGAATCTCGGAGTTTCGACTAAAATGAGACCCTTCGCTCCGCTCAGGGCGACAAGTACGGTGGTTTTGTTAGGCATTCTTAGCACAAATTGCGAGTTTGGTCGTTATTTTCCTCGTCGATTATCGGGCCGGCCGCAGAGATCTTTTGACGTGCGGCGTTGAGAGTTTGGCAATCGTAGGAGATTTCATTTACCCTATAAGAGACACTATTAGTGAGAAATTTAAAGAGAGTGAGGTCATTGAGCAAATAAAGGGTTCTAGTACAAGGACTCAGGTCCAAATAGATTATGTCGAAAAGCAAAAATATTGGTTTTTGCCAAAATTCATTGCAAGCGAGATAGAAAAAGTTTATCTCCCTATGGGTGAGTAGGCAGGCGTTGGTGGAATTAATTCAATACGGCTCTTGTTGTCGTCCGGTGTCTCAATTCGAGATCTTTTTGCTGGAGAGGGATCGGGCGAGCAGAGCGCTCTCTTAAGTCGCCAGAAAAAAATCGAGGCAAAGGTAAACAGGATAGATGAACAGATTAACCAAATTACATGAATGGCAGGAAAGCAGAATGAAATAGCGGCGAAATTAGAATTGGCTAAGCGATTGTGTCCTTTGATTAGAGGTCTTCTTTAACAGCACCCTTGTACAGCTAACACATTATCGTTTGCCGAGTAAGTTAGGGTGGACAAGAGCGTAGCGTTGCCTACCCTTGGATACTACGCGGCCTAACCCCTATCAGGCCTCCGGTGTCCAGAGGGCAGACGGATGCGTCGCACGGAAGCGGGGTGGCCGTCCGCGAAACAAGCTGTGAAGCATTGTGGCCAAGCGTCTGCGGCTGACTTGATTTCAGTTGCTGGTCACAGCACGGGGCTGCACCAAACACCTATGGAGGGTCGAAGTTTCTGTGGAGCATGTTCCACGGAAACAGTGGCACCTGCAGGTGTCACGCCCGAGAGACTCTGCGGTGCCTCCGTCCCGGTCTACTCAATGCCAGCGGGCTGTGTCCGAATACACTCCTAGTTAGTGTCAGACTTGGGGGAGGGGCAGACACGGGAGACTCGGTGACCGTTACCAAGAGAGTGAGCGGGAGAGACGGTCCAGTCAACGCCAAGGGCTCCGGGCCTTATAGCCAGATGCTCCCGTACAGTCCAGGCTGTATATAAGGAAGGAGCAGCAAGAAGGCTTTGCCCGTTGTCGGCCAGTTAGACAGCGGGCTCCGGCTCTCCCCTCAGGGGTGAGGCGGTCACAAAGCGATTGAGGTCAAAGGCTTGGTGCCGCGAAAGCATATAATACACGGCGCATGCCAGTTTATGAGCCAGCACGGTGAGCGCTTTGGCTTTGCAGTGGTGGTGTTGGAGTTTCGTAAAATACTCTTTGCCTGGCTGATTCTGCCGTAAGAAGGGCACGGCGGCTTCCGCCAACGCCCCGCGCAAGTGCACGTTGCCCATCTTCTTCCCGGACGAGCCCGGTCGTTTGCCTCCTGACTCTTTGGCACCCTTGACCAGGCGACAATACGAGACGAAATCCTGCACGCGGGGAAAGCGGGCGATGTCCTGAATCTCATAGAGAAGCACCAGCGCCAGAATCTTGCCGATGCCGGGCACCGATTGTCAGCGGGCGAAGGTCTGGACATCATGCGCCTTGGCCGTAATGGCTTTCCTACTAGAGGGCATGGCCCAAGACAAAGGCACTCCCTTCCTTCCTACACAGGTCTGCTAGCCAGTACCAGGTGAAAATACACTCCACCGCCACCACCACATCCTCTCGATAGGGAGCAATCACCCGCAAAAACGCCTCGGGCGGCGTGGGCAGATTCTTATGCACCAGCTTCGTACCGTGCTGATCGAGGATACCGACGTACATCGCCTGCGCCTGTAGATCGATGCCACAATAATGATTATGCTGTTGCGTGT
>JACQEL010000378.1 GCA_016200595.1 Deltaproteobacteria bacterium | reverse complement strand
GCTCTCGAATACAATCCTGAACCACCCTTTAACAGCGGCTCTCCGGAAGGGGCTGGGCCGGAAGCGGCGGCTGCGGCGCGCCAACGTGCTGCGACTATGCTCAGCGAACGCTTGGCGGCGACCAAACGGGCTGCTCAGAGGCTCTAGGAAAAACACACCAAGATGTGGAGTTTGGAGTGCCACGGGTAGCTTGCTACCCGTGTGTTTCCGTCGCATTGGCGGACCAGCCCAATACTGTCCGGGATAAATTTACTGCGCTGTGCGTCGGAGGCACACTGATATGGAGTGCGCCGGCCTGGACGGCGCTTTGGCTCCCGGGCGCTGCGGGTGAGCCCCGGGCCGTGTGGCCTGTGGCAGTGCCCAGCCAAAGCGGGAGCGTGGCTCCCGCACTCCAAAGGGCAAAGCCCCGGTCTTGGGCACGAGACAGAAAAATTTCCCGGACAACATGGGGACCAGCCGCCAGTGGCACCCACATAGAGAGTGTCTTTATGAAGTCCATATCCTCCCGTAGCCTATCTATAGTGAACAAGCCATTGTCGCCGGTCTCTTGACTGTACCGCCGGCCGTGCCGGGGACCTGCGATCGAAGGAAGTGCATGCCATTACAAAATCGGGTTGACCCATGGGGACAACTGCACGCGGTTGCGGCACTGGGAACCTTGCTAGGAAATCGCGGCATCATCCATAATCCCACACGGGAGATCGTCGCGCAGTGGAGAACGAAAGCGTGGATCACGTGTCGGTTGGCATGGAAAGGATGGCGGCGAACCGTCATGCGGCCCGGCAGTTGGACCGAACTTTTTTTTCTCGATGAAGCAACTGCCTTCGCCGCAGGTCATCGGCCTTGTGCTGTCTGTCGTCGGGCGCGCTTTAGCGAATTTAAGACGGCGTGGCTGGCCGCGAATCCTGCGCTTACTTCCTCAGCGACTCCGCGCGTTACCGAGATTGACAACATCCTGCACGCGGAACGGACGCGAAGGGGCGGTGGAAAAGTCACGTATGTGGAAGAATTGGCAGATGTCCCGGATGGGGCCATGATCGAGCTTGACGCTGCCGCCTACCTCATCTGGGGACGGCAGTTGCGCAAGTGGTCGTTTCACGGGTACTCACAAGGTGAACCTATACGACTCTCTCAGCAGAGGGTCCACGTGTTGACTCCGGCTTCCATCGTGCGGATGTTTCGTACCGGCTTTCGACCTGGCGTCCATGACAGTGCCTAAACCAGGCGGCATGAGAGTGGCACACGAGAGTTGTCACCCTGAGTGCAACGAAGGGGCTCGGCATGAGATTCTTCGCGGAGTTTATCCTGAGCGCAGTCGAAGGGCTCAGAATGACAGTTCTGAAGAGCCTCAGCATAAAGTGTACGAAGGTTTTGCATTCCGGTTTAGAGCTGTTTCCCCTGGGGTGTATGGTGCTCAGCTTTGGCGTGCGGGAGCCGTGCTCCCGCTTTGTTTGGGCGCAGCTGTGCTTCGCCATCCCCTGAATTCGCATAACATGCCTCCGGGCGTTGCCAAGGTCCGCTGAGAGGTTTATGTATGCCGAACAGCCCATTTTGCCAATGACAAAGAAAAGAACGGAGGGACAAAAGATGAGTACCGTCGCATTAGTCGAACTACAGGTCAAACCTGAGGCCGTCGAAGGTGTGAAAGCGGGGCTGAAAAAATTGCTGGTGGAAACCCGCGCCTACGACGGATGCCAAAGTGTTGATGTCTACAACGACCTCGACAGTAAGGGCACCCTTGTCCTCTATGAAAAGTGGGACTCGCCCGGGCACCACAAAAAATACATGGCGTGGCGGCAGGAGACCGGAGCCCTTGCACAACTCGGCGCGGCGTTAACCGGGCCGCCGATTATTCGCTATTTTGATCGCGTGGATGCTTAAGCCCATCCGTTGCAGTCGGGTAGCCTCGTTCAGAGGCTGTCGAACATTACTTATCTCTGACCGGGAGTCCACGGACCGACCCCGGTGAAACGGTCCGGGGTAATCCGTGTGATATAGCCGGGTTTGTCGCGGTAAGCGGCGGGTGGAAACTCGACAGTCGGGCCGATGTAAATATGTGCGAGTCGCTGTAACAGAGCTGCCGCGCCTCCCTCGGTAATGCGCGCTTTGCCATAGATGACGAGATATTCCTGTAAGGCCATCGGATTCTTGCCGGGGGCAAGCATGGAGAGCACGACTCGAGGATCGCGGCGCATATTTTTCACTTTTTGCCATACGCCCATGTGACCGATGACGAATTCCTCGTTCTCGATCCCCACCCATACGACGGTCACTTGTGGGCTGCCGTCGGCATTGAGCGTGGTCAAGTGTGCATTCGGGCCGGTCGCTATGAGTGCATGAACCGAATCCGGGATCTGCATAGGATGTTCCTCCTTACTCATACCAGCAAAATAATCTTGCCGAGCAACGCATTCGAGGTCAGGTAGTCTTGCGCCGCTAACGCATCTTTAAGCGGGAAGATTTTGTCAATCACCGGCTTGAGGCGTCCATCCGCTAGCGCTGGCAGCACGGCAACGGTGAAGCGCTGGGCGATCTCCGCTCGCTCCTCCATCGTGCGAGTGCGAAACGTGACGCCGATCAACTGCAAGCGCCGCAATGCCAGGAAGTCGAGATTGATCTCGCTATTGTTGCCGCCGAGACGACCGACACTGACCAGGCGTCCCTTCAACGCCAGACAGCGCACGTTATCCTGAAACTGTGAGGCGCCCACATGATCGATGATGATATCCACGCCTTTGCCGTCGGTGTGCTTTAAGGTAGCGTCAGCAAAATTCTCGGCTCGATAGTTGACGCCAACATCCATGTGAGTATTCTCCGCCCTCGCTCATGTTTGTAGTCCGTAGGGCGCGATAAATGAAGTACGCACACGAAAGGGTGCTACTACCGACAAAGATAGCACTGGAGAACGCCGGTGGAGAGGAGTGGAACCAGAGGCGATTTCACAAAATGAAGACTATGGGGTCTTAATAAACGGAGAACGGAAGAAGCTCGTTGAAAAGGAGGGTCAATGACAAAAGTAGATTACAGCACGGTGCTCGAACAGACGGCCGACCAAGTCTGGGCCGTTATTCGTGACTTCAATAGCTA
The DNA here is from genome assembly GCA_016200595.1 of Deltaproteobacteria bacterium. Taxonomy (GTDB): domain Bacteria; phylum Desulfobacterota; class Binatia; order Bin18; family Bin18; genus JACQEL01. The sequence continues at coordinate 3,087 of JACQEL010000378.1, read as the reverse complement.
TCCGGTGTGGGTGGAAAGCGTCAGCGAGAGCCATATCGAGGAAGGCAAATCGGGCGATTCCGTCGGCGCCATTCGTAACTTCGTTGAATCTGGCACGCGTATTCGCCAGCGGCTCCTGGCCCACTCAGACCTCGATCGCTTCTACACCTATGAGTCCTGCGAACCGCTCGGGGCGATAACCTACTACCAAGGAACCGGGAGCGTCACGCCGATCGTTGATGGGAACCGAGCCGTCGTCGAATGGTCGGTGACGTTTGACTGTCCCGCCGAAGAGCGAGAGAACTGTACGAAGCTCCTTAAGGAAGCCATGCCGCAGTGGCTGAAGTCGCTGCGAGCTGTTCTCGAAAGATGAACCTATTTCATGGAGGAATCAATAGAATGACGATACTCTCAGGAAAGATCGCGATTATTACCGGTGCGAGCGCCGGGATCGGTTATGCCACGGCAAAACTCTTCGCTCGCGAAGGCGCGAAACTTGTTGTTGGTGCGCGGCGCCAACCAGAACTGACTGCACTAGTTGCAGAGATTGCTGAAGCTGGGGGGAGTGCGATCGCACTGGCGGGCGATGTGAAGGATGAGGCCTTTGCCAAGGCGTTAGTCGAACTAGCAACGAGCAGATTCGGTGGGCTTGATATTGCCTTCAATAACGCCGGTACGCTTGGCGAATTGGGGTTGTCCGTGCCGGACATAGTGCTGTCCGGCGGTTTACTCTTTTCCTCGATGCATCTAAGATTTTCTGTTCACTTTCGCCGCTTACTCAATGCGCAACTGAGCACACTCAGCTATAGTCCTCGGTTAATGCCTGCAGGAATGCCCGCAGCAGAGGAATGTCGTCGGGAGTCAAGCCGATACGTCCAATCTCCGAGTCTGGGTTGCGCAGCTTTCCAGCTCGCACGAGGTCGGCCATGTTGATGTAAAACTTGATCACGTCGGCAAAGGTGTCTTTCCCACCCGTATGAAAATAGGGCGCGGATTGAGACAGATCGCGCAGCCCAGACCTCCGCAGGCGGACTGAAAGCGAACCAGAGCCAGGGGAGTCGCTGAGCCACGAGCAGCCAGGAGACGAGGAAAATCAGTATTCTGGCAACTCGCAGCCCCACCGCGGCTCTAGTCCCCGAGCGAAAGAGGAGCTTGGGTGAATAAGCACGACCTATGCTCATAGTGATTTCTCTCTCTAAGTGTTCCCGTGGTACTCTCAAAATCCAAAGGTGATGCCCGCAAGGAGGGAGTGGACGTGGTCTTCTCCTGGCTGTGCTGGGATGAAGTTCGTGACATCGCTCAGACTCTTGCCGCTGTTCGTCCAGGTATATTCATACGCCAAAGTAAAGCCGACGAGTGGCGTCGGCCGGTACGCCAGTCCGGCGGTGACACGGTCAACAAAGCGATTCTGGGTATTAAAGTCGGTCAACACACCATCTTCAAATTCGGCTGTCTGCAAGAGGCTAGGCAGCCAGACCTGTTCCCAGCGCAGCACAGGAATCAGTTGGGGATTGGTAAATTGCCAGCCCAGGAAGGAGTGGCTCAACACCTCCGGCCAAAACGGGTAGCGCGCTTCGAGCCAGTAACCGTGCTTGGTCTGAGAGAGATTGGCGAGTTCAAATTCGATCTCGGTCTCTAGGGCTGGGCTGATATCTTCCTCTACCGCAGATTGCTTATTCTGCGCGACTTTGGCCAAACTGGTGGCCACGTTGCGGATGCCCTCAAAGCGCGTGTAGACATACTCCCATTCCAGCTCAATAGGGCCGAGATGACTGAGTCCATCAAATCCCAGCGACCAGAGTCGTTCGTCTGTGAGAAACTGGGGGGTGTACCGGCCCCAGTAAAACGAGCCGGCCACTTCGTGCCCGATGGCCGGGCTCCAGGCGAGACGGCCAGTCAGGCTTTTGTCGCCTTTGGAATCGTTGTTAAAGGTGCCGGTAGAAGGACTCATCTCCACTTCCGCCTCCAACTTGCCGCGGGTGCCCTCCTTACTTTGCACGATCTGTTCGATCTCGGTATCCAAGCTTACGCCGTTTACTACATAGAACTGATAGGCAAGGCTGCCCTCTTGGCCGACGGGGGTTTGCCCGACAAAGCCCACGCCCAACTCGTCCCAGGCCGCCGTCGAAGGGAGGACTGGCACCCCTCGGTCCACCAGGCTCCGGCGTGGAAGATTCCACAGATTGTCATCATGGTGGAGGTTAAAGCGACCCAACGGGACCAGCACGGCGCCGGCACGGAAGTTGGCCCAACTGGTCAGATCGTACTGCAGCCAGGCTTGCTCAAGGGAGATTTCGGAGTCGTCGGTGCCTCCGATCGCCTGGGTGGCCAGCAAGCCGTTGTCGGCTTTGCCGACGTTATGCTCGAGTTCCAGCTTGCGGAAACGCTCGAACTCGAGCTCCATATTGAGGTGCAGCCGAGGAGCAATCTGGGCTTCAGTAGTGAGGACAAAACGGCGGAAGGTAAAGGTGTTCGGTTGATCGTGGAGCGAATTGCTCTCGAACCGCATCGAGCCGTACCCACCAATTTTGACGCGCTCAAGAAGATTCAGCGTCTGCTCCTTGAATTCTTCCTGCGCGGTTTGAGTCTGCTGAACATTCTCTTCCTGACGCTTTTTGCTCTCTTCGCTGTCTTTTTTCTGCTGTTCCTGGAGGGCGTCCATTTCTTTCTGCATCGCCGACATCTGCTCTTGCATCTTGCCCTGCATTTCGAGCATCTGCTGTTGGAGTTCTTTGATCTTCTCCTCAGGAGTCATCCGCGTACTTTGCGCGGCTGCCCCACTCGCCAGGAGGACTAGACCGATCACTCCGATCAGTATTTTTTGCTTCATGTCTCTCTCCTTTCTTTTTTCCTGCGCACAAATAAAAGAGCCCGTCAGGAGTGACTCCTCGACGGGCTCTGGGTGTAAAAACCGCTGGCCTCTTTTGTTTTGCGGATCGTTGGTGCAAGACGATCCGTCACTGCTTTTAGTTGAGAACGATTTTCAATATCCCATATGTCATAGAGTCAACTGAGTAGATTGACCTAAGGGCAGCGGTCCTCCGCGCGCTCTCAAGTAGTTCCCTCTGAGGTTTCAGATCCTTCTTCGCTTGATTCTTGCCAACGAAT
>JACQEL010000377.1 GCA_016200595.1 Deltaproteobacteria bacterium | reverse complement strand
GGATCTGGCGACAGATCCCCATCTCAATAGCCGCTCGATCTTTGTCTACCGTGAACACCCGGAAGTCGGCGCTAAACAGCACGTAGGTATTCCGTGGCAGTTGTCGAAAACTCCCCTCTCGGTGAGCCACCCGGCCCCGACATTGGGGCAGGATACGGATTATGTCCTGCGTGACATTCTTGGCTACAGTGCAGAGGACGTGACTCGCTTAAGGGATCGGCAGGTCTTGACGTGAGGTTTTGCTGCTCATTGACAGTCGCTGGTAAGGGTAGACAAGAAAGCCTGAGACGTTTTCGCTGTGCAGACAAGCCTTTATCACCCGATCATATCTATCTTGCCATTATCTAGGTCGATACGCGCCCCAACAATCTTTAACTTAACGGCTTGGACGAGTGGAGCTAAGAGCGGCAGGGAAGATCGCAACTGCTCAACCACCAGGGAGACGTGCGCGCGGACTGCGTTGTCCACCACATCTCCAGGGATCTCTTTCACCTTCTCAACCGCTGGTTTGATCGCATTCACCAGGGTATCGATGTGACCCGGACTAGGACCTCCTCCCGCGACAGCAGCAACCGCTGCACTGACTGCGCCACACCTTTCGTGTCCCAGCACCAGCACCAGTGGCACGCCGAACTCTTCGACCGCATATTCGATGCTCCCCAATACGGCGTCAGTGAGGACATGCCCTGCGAGTCGGATGATAAAGAGGTCGCCGAGTCCTTGATCAAAGATAATTTCCAGGGGGACACGTGAATCCGCACATCCGAAAATAATCGCAATCGGGCGTTGGCTCCGCGCAATCGCCGCGCGACGGGTTGCGGTCTGATGCGGATGGCGTGGGTTCCCGGTAACATAGCGCTGATGGCCCCTTATCAACTTTTGCAAGGCTTGCTCACCGCTCATGGCCGGAAGTTCATGAGTTGTGTGGGCTTCGGTCGCTGCGCGGCTTGGCGGAATTTTACTCATGTTCCTATGCTCCTTATCGCAAATTGCTCATGTCCATGCTCCTCCGACGTCCCAGCGATAGTCACTGCACGCTTAGAGGAGATCCACTTTAAAGCGAGCAACCTCTTCGCGCAATGCGTTGGTTTCTTCACTCAAGAGACTGATGGCTTGATCCGTCTCATGCAGCGCCTCGGCGATTTGCCGGGCCACTGTGCCGAGTTGGGTCATAGACTCACTAATCCGTTGTGCACTGCTGGACTGCGATTGCACACCTTGATTTAACGTGGCCAGACGTGGGGCCAGCATTTGCATTTGTTCGATGATTTGTCCTAACTGCGTATTGACTTTGCCGACCTCGGTATAGCCCTGGCGGATTTCCTCGGTGAGTCGGCTCAGCCCTGTCACCCCTGCCGAGACGGCCGTCTGCATTTCTTCGACCATCTGTTCGATGTCGAGGGTAGCGACCGCGGTTTGATCGGCGAGTCGGCGGATTTCTCTGGCCACGACGCCAAAGCCACGCCCATACTCGCCGGCTTTTTCTGCCTCAATGGCAGCGTTCAGCGACAGAATATTGGTCTGGTCCGCTACTTTGGTAATCGTGGTGACCACGCTAGTAATGTTATTGGCTTTCTCGCTCAGCGTCGTCAATTTGGCAGAGATTTCACTGTTAGTTTCTAATAGTTGCCGCATAGTGTTCTCCATACTGGCCAGACCAGTACGACCCATATCAGCCAGAGCGGCATTGTCGGCGGCCACTTCGCTGATGTCCTTCACAATCTGGGCGAATCCCTGAGAGGTCGTGGAAATCTCCCGGGTTGAGGTCATAATTTCTTCGGTGAACCCGCGCGCTTCCTCGGCGGTGGTCGCCTGCCGTTTGGCCGTGGAAGCAATTTGCGTGGTGGTCGCTCCGAGACTGACACTGGAGAGCTGCACCTGACCAACCAAGGTGTTGAGACTGTGCGTCATGGCCGCAATAGCATGCAACAGTTGTCCCGTCTCTCCATCCGACATGACTGTCACTTGAGCGGTAAGATCGCCCGCCGCAACTTTTTCCGCCGCGGCAATAGCCGCACTAATAGGCTTGGTGATGGAGTTTGCCATCCACACCACCACCACCAAGGTGAGCAGCACCCCGACCATGGAGAGCCCAATGACATAGTGCACAGTGCGACGCACGGGAGCACTAATTTCGTCTGCAGACACCCGTAAGACTATGACCCATTGCCCGGTAGTGATAGGCACACCGGCATAGTAATAGAGCTTGTTCGCCACAGGATCGCCGAGCATTTGCAAACTCTGGTCTTTTAATTTCTCGCTCGAAAAGAAGCTCAGCACTTGCGCGTACGGCGTATCGGCCGCGTCTTGCAGCTCCAATTTCTCAGGAACCGTCGTGGTAATAACCCTTCCCTTCCGGCTGAGCAGGAAGAACTCCGCAGTTTGATAAGGAGTTTCCAGGGCGCGTAACCCCTCACGGAAAGAGGTCACCGTCCGCGCTACCCCAGCAGCGCCCACGAATTGATTGCCGATGGCGATAGGGCACACTCCCTCGACGACGATTTTCCCCAGCTGTTCATGGGGCTCGGTAATCAGACAGGGATTTTCCGCATTCGCTGCGAAAGTGTTCTTGACTCCGAGATACACTTGGCTGGTGTCGGCATCGGCGAAAGGTTGTAGTTTGACCAGGTTGGGATCGTCCTTGCTGCGAAACCAGCGAGGAAGAAACCGGCCATGCGCATCGAGGCCATTGCCTTCTGCACCAACCTCGCGCAAAAAAGCCTCGTCCTTCTGATCGGCATTGGGTTCGTAGGCCAAAAAGGTGGCAGTAAAGTGTCGAAATTGCCCAAAAGTACCCTTTTCACGTAATTAATCGACGCGAGTCGCTGGCCAAAGAGACCGCTCTCTTGAGATTCCGCCATGGTTTTGGCAACCGAGACCAGGTCGTAATTTTCTTTTTCGACCGAGAGCGCCGCACTCGTGGCATTTTCGACGATCAGATCTTCGTGGGCTTTCCACAAGTTCCGATACCCGCGCGTGCCAAGAAATGCGATGAGGGCCACGATCATAAGAATAACGATAGAGCCGATATACAACAAAATCTGCCCTTTGATGCTCTTAAAGAATGTCGCAATGCGAGTACGCATAGAGTGACCCTCGGGCACTATTTCTACTCTCACGTGTGACTACCCGCTGGCAGGAAGAGAGGCAGTGGGCAAATGTGGCGAGAAAAAGAAACAAGAAAAGAGGGATAGAACCCGATAAGATCATCGGGTCGCATAAACAGAGAACCCCGCACTAGAGACGAGGGATGCTCCTGAAAGTTACAGGAGAACTGGCACAAGGAAGGTAGAGATGGTAACCAGAGCACCAGTCACGGTGATGAGGCTCGCAATAAAGTAGTGAATACTGAGCCAACGTGTCGTCATAAATGATCCTCCTTGTCTGAAAAGGCTGGCGCAGGCCAAACCGGTGTCATCAAGAGCGCGGGCGATTGTAAACAATTAGGCGGCTCTCTGCAAGGCACTGCCTTTAGGTAAGTTTGTGAAATTGTTTGGTGCCCCGGACAGAGAGGACGAGCAGCTTTCTTGAACTGCGTGCCGAGAATGTCCGTCGCCACCACTACGGCCCCTGCTGTCTCAGGCACTCATGCCCGGATGGGTCACCTGGGCACTTGGGTGCCCGGTTTCACTGTGTTCCAGAGTAAAGAGTGAAGAGCCTCGAAGCCTGGTAACAAAACCGCTGTCCGGTGTGAATGGTTCTCAGCCTCGGTGATTACGCGAGGGGGCTTGTTATGTCCTGTAATGTCCATTAAAGGAGAAAAAAAAGAAATGTAAGAGAAAAAATGCAACTTGCTGTCCGAGACGTCGCTAAGCTTTTTCGCGTTTCTGAGAAGACGATCTACCGGTGGATCACCCAGGGCGTCTTGCCCGCCTACCGGGTCAATGACCAGTACCGCTTCAATCGGGCCGAACTCCTGGAATGGGCAACCTCGCGGAGGATGAATGTTTCGCCGGAGATCTTTGCCGAGCCGGAGAGTTCGACGACCCCGCTCCCCGGTTTGGTAGAAGCGCTGCAGGCCGGGGGGATCTTCTATCGGGTCAGTGGGACCGATAAGGAATCGGTGCTGCGGGCCGTGGTAGAAACCTTGCGGTTGCCCGAAGAAGTCGATCGGGAGTTTCTCTTACGTGTCTTGCTGGCCCGTGAAGCCTTAGAGTCTACCGGGATTGGGGATGGGATTGCCATTCCCCACGTTCGTAATCCCATCGTTCTGCATGTCACTCGTCCCTTAATTACTCTCTGCTTTTTGGAGCACACGGTAGATTTTGGCGCCCTCGACGGAAAGCCGGTGTCGATCGTGTTCTCCTTGATCAGCCCCACGGTCCGCGCCCATTTACGGTTGCTCTCCCGGCTGTCTTTTGCACTACAAGATCCCAGTTTTAAGGCGGTCATTAGGCGTCAAGGGTCACGCGACGAAATCTTTGCCGAGGCTCGCTGCGTCGAAGCGGCGCTGGTCCGCGTCCCCGCGGCGAACGGCGCACAGGGCTGACCGATGGCCTTCGTGCTGTTCGCGATCGGACTCTTTGTGCTCAGTGGCACTCTGGCGTTACTGACCCAGAAGTCGACGTCCTGGACGACTAGTTTCGGCGTGGGCGGCATCGTTACAGGAAGTGTCATCGGATTGATTCCCACGCTGCCAGTACTGCTCGGCGCACCACCGCTCTCGCTACATGCCGCGTGGGAGGTGCCGTACGGATCATTCTTCGTCGGGCTGGACGCCTTATCGGCGTTTTTCCTGGTGCCGATCTT
>JACQEL010000355.1 GCA_016200595.1 Deltaproteobacteria bacterium | reverse complement strand
GCCGGACATCATGTCCACCGTGGCAACCGCCTTGGCGATGTGCAAGGGATTGCGGTAGGGCACGACGAGGACACTGGTGCCCAACAGGATCGTCTGTGTCTTTGCTGCGATATAACCCAACACGACCAGAGGATCGGGGAAGGTGGCACGGCGCGGGAACCCGACCGAGCCATCTTCGGTCCAGGGATAAGGAGCGGCGATCTTTTCCGGGACGATGAGGTGGTCGGCCAACCACAGCGAGTGATATCCCAGCTCCTCGGCCCTTTGCGCTACACGGGCGTAGTCTTCAGCGGTGGGGGTAAAACCAACTCCCAGTGAGTAGTGCACACCAAACTGCATGGGGGTTCTCCTTCTTTTACCGCTGCGATAGCACTCTGCTCAGATGTTCGAGCCCTGCCTGCCGGGAGAGGAATCCTTTTTCAGGTCGTCGTCGGACATGATGATGTCCTTATAGGTCGCGCCCGCCGGGATCATCGGGTACACGTTTTCCTCGGGCCGAACGATGATGTCGAGCAGATAAGGCTCGTTCGGGTCCGTTAGCATCCGTTCATAGGCGGCATGCAGCTCCTCCTTGTTCGCCACCCGTTCCGCCTGGACACGATACCCACGGGCAATCGCGAGAAAATCCGGATAGATGTCTACCTCTTCGGCTCGTTTGACCGCAGTGGTGGGGTCTCCCAGATTGCTTTCCGCCCGGCGCCCCTTGTAGATCATGTCCTGCCATTGGCGCACCATGCCCAACCATTGGTTATTGATCACCACGACCTTGACACCCACACCGTAACGGTGACAGGTGCTCAACTCATGGATGGTCATGTTTAAGCTCCCGTCGCCGTCGATATCGATGACCAGCCGCTCCGGGCACCCGATCTTCGCCCCGATGGCTGCCGGCAGACCAAAACCCATGGTGCCGAACCCTGAGCTACTGAGAAAGGACCGCGGCTGGCGCACCTGGTAGTGTTGCATCGCCCACATCTGATGCTGCCCGACGCCGAGGGTCACGAGGGCGTTGCCGTCAGTCAGGTGACTGAGGAGTGAGATAGCATATTGCGGCGTAAGTTCAGGAGCATCGGCCGCGGTCAGCGGAAATTGTTCTCTCAGGTCAGTGACGTATCTCACCCACTCGCTGTAATCCCCCGGTTGTGCGGCATCGACTAATTGCTGTAGCGCTTGGCGTAAGTCGGCGCAAATCGGCAGCGTGACCGGTTTGTTCTTATTCAACTCCGCTCGGTCAACGTCAATATGAATGATCGTGCCATGCTTGATGAACTCGCTCACTTTGCCGGTCACGCGATCATCAAATCGTACGCCCACCGCCAACACCAGATCAGCTTCGTTGATGGCAACGTTGGCGTACTTGGTGCCGTGCATGCCGAGCACGTGCAAGGCGAAAGGGTGCTCCGGCGGGAACGTGCCCAGACCCATCACCGTAGTGGTCACCGGACAGCCCAATTTCTCGGCTAATTGCGCTAGCAGGGGGCCAGTGTCGGAACTGGCTATGCCGCCGCCCGCATAGAGGATCGGACGCTGGGCAGCGCGGATAAGCTGACAGCACACCTCAAGCTGAGAAGGGGAGATGGGTCCAATGGGTGGCTCGGGTGGGGCAATCTCCGCTGGCATGCGTGGCGGCGCGTAGTTGCCAGCCGGGTCGCGTGGATAGTGCTGCTGGACATCTTTGGGGATGTCGATCAGCACCGGACCGGGCCGATTCCCAGCCGCCAACGCAAAGGCTTGCTTCACCACCGTCGGGATATTGGCTACACGGTCGATGAGAAAGCTTTTTTTAGTGATGGGGGCGGTGATCGCTACGATATTGACTTCCTGAAAGGCATTCTTGCCGAGCAGATGGGAGGGCACGTTGCCGGTAATGGCGACGATCGGCACCGAATCGCTGTTGGCGTCGGCAATGCCGGTCACGAGGTTGGTCGCTCCGGGGCCCGAGGTTGCCAGACAGACGCCCACTTTCCCAGTAGCTCGCGCGAAGCCTTCAGCGGCATGGGCCGCGCCCTGCTCGTGCTCAACGCGGATGCAGCGGATGTCGTACTCTTGGAGCACGTCGAAAATCTCTAGATTTGCTCCGCCCGGATAGCCGAACAGCACATCGACGCCTTCAAGTTTGAGGCACTGGGCAAGAATCTGCGCCCCGCGCAAGGCATGGGGGCGGTCCTCAGGCTTAATTTCTGAGAGGGGGGCACCGAGGATTGTGGGGATATCATCGTAGGTGACATCATCCACACCGTCAGTGTCGGTGTTGACCGGCAGAGAATACTGGGCTCCGTCCGGGTCGGCTTCGTGCACCTGTTGTTCGGAGGTTGTCAAGTTTTTCATGGTGTAATGCTCGATAACTCTCTCTTTTATCCTTCTGCAGACCACCGGTCGAGAGTGTATCCTAAAACGCGCTGCGACCTTTGCTACTACTTGGGTGCTAGGTGTTGGGTGCTGGGTGTTAGGGGGTAGGAGGTGAGAATGGGGCAGAACGTGAAACTTGGAACGTGAAACCTGAAACTTTTGCAGCCGAAGCTTCCCGCGTTAATCCCACTGTTTATGTACTTGATCGCCGCAACCTCCGGTGGCACTCTGTACAAACTGATGAATGGTGAATACTGAACAGTGAAGGAGAACTGGGGCGTGGCTTCTCATATTCAGCATTCAGCATTCAGCATTCATCCTTTCTTCATGGCTAAGACTTGGCGGGGAATACGAGCGATTGGCGTTGCTTTTATTCCCTTTTTCTTTTTCTCGTTGCTGCCTTCTTCTCACGCCCGAGCGGCTGAGGTCGGCGTCACCACTAGCTCGGGTTTATCGATGTACGGCGATCTCAAGTATGGGCCGAAGTTTACGCATTTCGACTACGTCAACCCGGACGCCCCGAAGGGCGGCGAGGTCAAACTGGCGGCGATTGGCACCTTCGATACCCTGAACCCCTTCGTGCTCAAAGGCGTCCCGGCTGCGGCCATCGGCCAAGTATTCGAAACCTTGACGGTCCAGTCGGATGACGAACCGTTCTCAGAGTACGGTCTGATTGCCGAGACTATCAAAGTTCCTGCCGACCGCTCGTGGGTAGCTTACACCCTGAGACCTGAGGCGCGCTTTCACGACGGCAGTCCTATCACCGCTGACGATGTGATCTGGACGTTTGAGACGCTCAAAACCAAGGGTCATCCGTTCTACCGTTCGTATTACGCCAAGGTCGCGAAAGCCGAGAAACTCGGACCGCGGGAGGTGAAATTCAGCTTCACTGCCGGCGAGAACCGGGAACTGCCGCTGATCGTCGGGCAGATGCCCGTGCTGTCGCGCGCCTATTGGAGCACGCGCGACTTCGAAAAGACCACTCTAGAGCCACCGCTCGGCAGCGGCCCTTATCAGGTGGACTCGGTCGATCCCGGCCGTTCCATTGTCTATCGTCGGGTCAAGGACTACTGGGGCGCCAAGCTGCCGGTAAGGGTCGGACAAAACAACTTCGACCGCATGCGCTACGACTACTACCGCGACACCACGGTATCGCTGGAAGCCTTCAAAGCCGGGCAGTATGACTTCCGCCAGGAGAATGTGGCGAAGAACTGGGCCACGGCCTACGATAACCCGGCAGTGACTCAGGGTCTGATCAAGAAGGAGCAAATC
>JACQEL010000354.1 GCA_016200595.1 Deltaproteobacteria bacterium | reverse complement strand
ATGTGATCGGCGCCGAAAGGCCCCTTGATCTGCCCCTCGCCGGCGTGGCGCTCGTCTCCAAGCCACGTGTCCTCAGGGCCCCAGAAGATCTCGTCGGGCTCCCAGCGGTCCTCCCGCCCAAAGCCGAAGCCGAACGTCTTGAAGCCCATCGATTCATACGCACAGTTGCCGGCGAAGACGATCAGGTCGGCCCAGGAGATCTTGTTGCCGTACTTTTGCTTCACCGGCCAGAGCAACCGGCGCGCCTTGTCGAGGCTCGCGTTGTCGGGCCAACTGTTGAGGGGAGCAAAGCGCTGCATGCCGGTGCCGGCACCGCCCCGGCCGTCGGCGATGCGGTACGTGCCCGCTGCATGCCACGCCATCCGGATAAAGAGCGGCCCGTAGTGGCCGTAGTCGGCCGGCCACCAGTCCTGCGACGTCGTCATCACCTGCTCGACGTCCTTCTTCAGGGCGTCCAGGTCAAGCGTCTTGAGTTCCTCCGCATAGTTGAAATCCTTGCCCATCGGATCGGACGGGGGAGAGTGCGCGTAGAGAACTGAGAGGTCGAGCTGATTCGGCCACCAGTCCTTGTTCGTCCTGGGCCGAGTCCGCTTGGGAGTCGGCGAGGGGATTACTGGGTTCTCGCTTTCGCTGCCGTGGTTAGACATGTCGATCCTCCTCTCTGGCTGTTCCCTGCAACTAATGGCAGATAGCGCGGCCTATCTTGCCGCTGATTTGCGCCGCCCGGGGCCGCATCGAGGTCCAGCGGCACGGCACTCGCGCATATGCTATACTAGACGCTAACGTTCTATGAAGATGAACTGATGCATACAACCGACAGTAAAGAAAGTCAATTCTAGCGGCTCTGGTGCCGAGGTCGGGTGCACTCCTGGTGCGGCGGCCGTCCTGGCTCCGTTGCCGCCCGCCCCCCCCACCGGCCGCAGTCCCGCCTGACGTCGGCGGCTCGCCTTTCTTGGGCTTCTCGCCAAACACCAACGTCCTCAGTCGTTTCAGACTTAGCTGCGCCTCGCGTAACGCAAAGAGCAACCAGAAATAAAACGTCAGCACCTTCACGAGCACCCGCCGATCCTCGGCGGTCAAGGCATCCTTTTCGAGACGCTCGATCAACGCTTCGCCGTCCTCGCGGCTGAGGGTTACTTCTTCAGGACGTTTCATCGCACCCTCTCCTCCTGCGATTCCGTTCGCCATATCCCAGCAAACGGCTTCCGGCCTGAGACGGCGAAGCTTATAGCAGGAGGGACGCACACTAGTGAAGGAGGGGGCAAGTGCCCTCAGCCTCAAGTATTCGGCATAAGCCGTCGAGCTGGGACTGCGCCTCAATCGGGAATGTCAAGCAGCGTCACCGGAAGGACACAGAAGATCTTGACAGCAATAGCCGTACCCGGCTAATTGAGTCAGCCGGAAGTTCATCCGGAATGCTGCAATAAGAATAAGGAGGATCTTATGCCCACACCGCAACCCGCGATTCTTAATCGCAATATGGGAGAGCACCAGTGGTACGTGCACCTGAGCCGTATCGATGGTGCCAATCTCGCAACCATCAAGTCCGTCGTCCAGAAGCTGCGCAAGGACTGCGCGGACAAGAGCATCAACCTGGTTCTCGGCTTTGGACCGACCCTACTCAAAGACCTGACCCAAGACATTCCCACTGACTTCCAGCCATTTGAGACTATCAAGTCGATTGATGGCAGCGGTCGAGAGGCGAAGGGCACGCAGGAAGAACTCCTCTTCTGGATGAACAGCCCTCATAAGGACCAGATCTGGAAGATCCAGTGGGATGCCCGCCAGGCCCTCAAGGCGCACATGAAGGTTGCCCGGGAGACCATGACGTTCATCTACGGCGCCTCTCTTGACATGACCGGTTTCATCGACGGCACCGGCAACCCCGACCCGAAGGAAAGGGACCGCGAGGTCGCTATTGTTCCCGATGGACAGCCTGGAGCCGGCGGCAGTTTTATCAACGCCCAGCGCTGGGTCCACGACCTTGAGGCGTGGGAGAAGCTGCCCCTGGCGGAGCAGGAAGGTGTCTTTGGCCGCACCAAGGCCGACTCCACCCGTCTCGACAAACAGCCTGCGCACTCTCATCTCTCCAGCGTAGAGCTGCGGCAGGGTGCCACAGCCGACGCCAGCAAACCCAAACGTGACGAGATTACGCGGCGCTCCACTCCTTACGCCTTTCACGACGGCACCGTGGGTCTCTATTTCATGGCCTTCTGCAAGAGCCAGGCGCCGCTGCGCGAGCGGCTGCGGGCCATGTACGGAGTCGATGGCAGTGTCCGCGACAAGCTGACCGACTTCAGTAACCCAGCTTCTGGCTCTTTCTATTTTGCGCCATCGATCGAGACGCTCGACGCCGCCTTGAAGTAACAGTCGTTACCATGAACTCCATGAGGGCGGGCTGACAAGCTCGCCCTCAGCAGAGCTAAAGGCCGTGCAGAGAAGGCCGCAGACGCGTAATACCCACCAGCTTCAGGCTGTCTACCAGGCAGTATGCCAATCCTCCTCTCATCCCAGTGCCGATGAGGTGTATTGGCACGTCCGGCGGAACCTGCCGCGGATCAGTTTAGGCACGGTCTATCATAATCTGCAGCGTCTGGTCGCCCAAGGCAAAATCAGTGTCGTTTTGCTGGGTGAACGCACGGCACGTTATGACCCGACGACAACAGCCCATGCGCATTTCGTCTGTCAGCAGTGTGGCCAAGTAGAGGATGTGTTTCTTAGTCACACACTGTTGGGAATCGACCTCAACGTGCTGGCTCGCCAGGGCTACCGTATCACCGCCCACAACCTCCTCATCTCTGGGCTGTGTCCGACCTGCGGCGGAAGGCGATCAGCGCGGCTACAATAATTTTTGCCAGAAACAACCTCCTCTATTTAAGAAGATCGGTTGTCGTCAAACGCCTTCCATGTCACTCCATCTGGGGAGGTGAGGATCACCCCTTCTCCGGCGACGACAAAAAGCGAGCCGTTCCACGCGAGATTGAGCAGATCCCGGGTGGTATTCGACTTCCGCTTCGTCCATACCATTCCGTCCGGTGAGGTAAAGAGGGTACCATTTAAACCCGCGGTGACGAACATTGAGCCATTCCATAACACGGTGCGAAAGGGATCGCTAACCTGAGTCGCCCTTTTCGTCCAGGTCTTCGCGTCCGGGGAAGTGAAAATGACTCCCTGGCGTCGGTGATTGCCCACGGCGACGAACAGCGACCCACTCCACGCGACATCCAACAACTGGTCACTTGTCGCTCCCTGACGAGACCAGGTCATGCCATCTGGCGACGTCAGAAAGACACTGGTGATCCCGTATCTTCCGCGATTGATATTCCCCGTCGCCACAAACCTCGAGTCGGCCCAGATCACGCTGGACAGGACGGCAGCATTGTTTTCTATCCCGGAGGTTCGCTCAGTCCACTGTCTGCCATCAGGAGAAGTAGCGACGCAGCCGTTGCCGTAATAGCCTCCCACCGCCACGAACATCGCGTCATGGGTCGCGACCCGCGTAAAGGTGCAGGTAGAGAACGAAGCTGTAATAGTCCAGCTTTTCCCCTCCGGGGAGAAGAGCACGCGCTCTCCCGCAGCAGCGAAGGTGGTACCATTCCAGGCGATCCCATAGAGCACGCCAGCGCCATCTTTCGACAAGCTCAGCGGGCGGGCGGCCATGCCCAAAGAGACTTTGTTCCAGCGAGAGCCATCCGCTGACAGGAGCACTTCGGTCTCATTGAAGGAGCCACTCCCGACAGCCACAAATTGCCCATTCCCCCAGGTGATCCCATATAAATGATGATCTAACATCCGCTGTGTATCGACCGGTTCGGTGAGATTCCCCAGGGTTTCTCCGCCGATCATCTGTGCTGTAGCACTGTCTGTGAAAATCAACCCCATGAGCAAGAAAAGTATGGTGACCATGTAAATTTTCCTCCTAGAGACACGTTTATTTCGCGCCTAGCGGCGATATTATTGATTGTCTTGCGAATCTCTGAAAGATACTTTCTTTATTCCTGTGAGCCTTCTTGCTTCAAGGGGATGACCCTGAAAGAGAGTCGTGCTAGCTAAGGACCATTATGACGCAACGTGTATCTGAACTAGGCTGGCTAACCACCGTACATGGGGTGCAACTCGAAGTCGTTGAGCTGGGACAGGGGCGACCAATCGTTGTGCTGCACGACGAAACTGGCCTTGATCCGCAAGCCCCCTTTCTCGACTTGTTGGCCGCGCACGGGCGCGTGATTGCACCTTCTCACCCGGGTTTCGGCCATTCTCCCGATGTGGCGACTATCGATACTATCGACGATCTGACCTACCTCTATCTTGATCTCCTGGCTGAGCAGGGTCTGCGTGAAGTCACTCTGCTGGGCTTTTCTCTGGGAGGCTGGATCGCGGCGGAAATGGCGGTGAAGAGCACCGACCGCCTCGCCAAGCTCATTCTCGTTGCTCCGCTGGGGATCAAGGTCGGTGATCGCGAAACTCGTGACATTCCAGATATTTTTGCGCTCACCGCCGACGAGGTGACACGTCTGCAATACCATGACCCCACCCGCGCAGTCGTTGACTATACTATGCTGTCTGACGATGCCCTGACCGTGATCGCACGCAATCGCGAAGCGACGACCCTCTATGCCTGGGAGCCCTATTTTCATAACCCCAAGCTACGGCAGCGGCTGCATCGCATCAACATCCCGACCTTGTGCTTGTGGGGCGCGAGTGATCGCTTTGTCACGCCTGGTTATTACGGTGCTGCCTATCGCGAGGCTATCCCAGGGGCTCGGCTGGAGATCATTGAACGGGCCGGGCACTTTCCTCACCTTGAACAACCAGAAGCGTTCGTCGAGCGCGTCCGGAAGTTTGTGGATAGTACGAATTAGTATTTCGGGAAGTAACGGTAGAGTATCGCTGTTCGCCCCTTCGACAAGCTCAGGGCGAACGGAGAGGGAACTAAAGATCAAGGACAGTCCGCTCGTGCTGAGCCTGTCGAAGCATGAGCAGGTTAGGAGATCTGAGCATGCGAGCCTGGCACTTTAGTGAAAATGCCTATCACTTACTGCCCGACCCCAAAGAGTACGACTCGATCCGGGTCAAGCTCCCCAATCGCTATTACGATCCCAAGATCGGGGCCGATCTCTACCACCGCTATATCGACGAGTGGGTGACCGCCGAAGACTTGGGGCTCGAGATCATGGTCAACGAGCATCATCAAACGGCGACGAACCTTAATCCCTCTGGCCCAATTATCATGGGCATCCTTGCCCGTGAAACGAAAAAGGCCCGGTTGCTCATCCTTGGTAATCCGATTGCCAATCGGCGCGAGCCGGTGCGCGTAGCCGAAGAGATGGCGATGGTTGATGTCTATTCACGCGGTCGTTTGGAGGTCGGCTTCGTGCGCGGCGTCCCGTATGAGATCTCGGCCGGTAATCATCGGCCGACCAAGATGATGGAGCGCTTCTGGGAGGCGCACGACCTCATTCTCAAGGCCTGGACCAGCCATGATGGTCCATTCAACTGGGAAGGGAAGTATTTTCACCACCGGCAGGTCAATATCTGGCCGCGGCCTTATCAACAGCCACATCCGCCGGTGTGGATTACCGCTCTGAGTCCTGACAGCGCCAGACAGGTTGCCGAGCGAGGCTATGTGGTGGCGTGTTTCTTGACTGGCTTTCAAGGAACGAAGACGATTTTCGAGACCTATCGAGCACGCCGGGCTGAGCTGGGATTGCCCGCGCCGGCTACGGATCGCTTCGCGTACGCTGCCCTTGTCTACACCGGCGAGACCGACGAGGAAGGATACGCAGGCGCACGCAAGCTGTTGTGGTATGTCGAGTCGAATAAAGTTCCCCCGCAGTTCACCAACCCCCCAGGTTATCAACCGATCGCGACGACGGTGAGCGCCATGAAAGGCTCGGTTGGTATCTACAAAATGTTCCAGAACCCGACCCTGGAGAGCTTCATGGAAAACGGCCTGGTCTTCGCCGGCAACCCCGATTCGGTGTACCGCCAGATTATGAAGATGTACCAGCACGTCGGCGGCTTCGGCCACTTGCTCATCATGGGACAGGCAGGCTTCCTTGAGCATGAAGAGACAGTCAAAGGCATGAAGTTATTCGCCCAAGAGGTCTACCCGCGGCTCAAAGATCTGTCTCCGGGTGGGGTACCATAGGAAAGCTTTCCTGACTTCGAACGCAGAGATCTCTCGTGCCCAGGCAGAGCCTGGGCACGAGGTCGTCATACAGTCCGTAGCAATCAGGACACTTTTTCTTCTTTCCACTCCTTGAGCCCTAGCTCGCGGATCTTTTGCTGAAGCTGTTGACGGTGAAGATCCATTTCTTCGGCTGCCTTGGTGATATTGCCGTGATGGCGGCGCAAGGCACGACTGATGAATTCGCGCTCGAATGCTTCTGTCACCTGCTGTTTTGCTTCTTTGAAGGTTAGTGAGCTGGAGATTTCTGGAGAGTGAACCTGCCGGTTCAGGCGCAGGTCAGCGGCTTGGATTTCGGTGCTCGCAGACAGAACCGCTGCGGCCTCGATCACATTTTTGAGTTCGCGCACGTTCCCTGGCCACGGCGCACTGAGCAATACTCCATAGGCATCGGCCGACAGCGTTATTGGACCGCGTGCGTAACGGGAGGAAATCTCTGTGAGAAAATGTGCAGCTAGCAGGGGAATATCTTCCCGCCGTTCGCGTAATGACGGCAAGATAATGGGGACAACATTCAAGCGGTAGAAAAGATCCTCGCGAAACTTGTCCTCTTGAACCATCTGCTGCAAATTCTTGTTCGTAGCCGCAAGCACTCGCACATCAACCTTGATAGTCCTATTTCCTCCGACTCGCTCGAACTCGCGTTCTTGCAGGACACGCAGCACCTTGGCCTGTGTCTCCAGGCTCATGTCACCAATTTCGTCCAGGAAGAGGGTTCCACCGTCGGCTGCGGCAAATTTTCCTTCACGTGCAGTGAGTGCGCCAGTGAATGCACCTTTCTCGTGACCGAAGAGTTCGGACTCAACCAACTCTCGCGCCATGGCCGCGCAATTGACCTTGATGAAAGGTCCACCTTTACGCGGACTGTTTTGATGTAAGGCGTTGGCGATCAGCTCTTTCCCGGTCCCACTCTCACCGGTAATCAGCACAGTCAAATCGGTCACTGCAACTTTCTTGACGATGTCGAAGACGCGCTGCATAGTCGGGCTAGTGCCCAAAATGTTATCGAAGCGAAAGGCGGCATCGAGCCGCTCGTGCAGTTGCCGCACCTCGCGGCGTAAGGCAGTCTGCTCCAACGCTTGCTGCACGAGGATTTTGACCTCCTCGTTATCAAATGGCTTGACGAGATAATCGTAGGCGCCGGCTTTCATTGCCTCTACGGCGATTTTCTCCGAGCCATAAGCGGTCATCATCATCACCAGGGTATCGGGATATCGCTCCCTAATCTTCTTCAGCAGGCTCATTCCGTCTGGCTGTGGCATACGCAAATCCGTCAGCACCAGGTCAAACGGCTGTCCGGTGAGGATCTGTAACGCTTCCCCCCCACTTTCTGCGCTCGTAACCTCGTATCCCTCCTTAGCGAGCAGACCTTTGAGTCCCACGCGGATGGAGCGCTCATCGTCTACGACTAAGATCTTGTCTCTCATGCCGCCGCCTTTGCGTCCGGCTGTTGGCGCGGAAGCGTTAAGGTGAACGTCGTCCCCTGACCCGGCGTGCTGACTACGGCAATGTGGCCGCCGTGTCCCTCAACAATCTTTTTAGCGATGGCCAGCCCCAGGCCTGTCCCTTTTTCTTTGCGCGTGAAGAACGGCTCGAAGATGCGGTCCTGGTCTTCTATAATTAATCCCTGCCCGTTATCGCTGATGCGGATTTCGACCTCTGGTCCAGCGGCAGAGACACTCATCTCAATCACGCCGTCTCCATTGACCGCATCGACAGCATTCTCCAGCAAGTTCAGGAGCGTGCGGCGGAGCTTCTCTTCATCGACGGTTGCCCACACCGAGGGGCTTTCTTGCAGCCGGACGGTAATTCCTTTTTTTCGCGGCTGAGTAGAGAAACGCTGCACCGTTGCGCGAATCAGTTCAGTCACATCATGTTCGCTGAAGTGGTACTCTTCCTTGCGCGCGAAAGTGAGGAGCTGGCTGACGCTCTGCTCAACCCGCTCCAGGTCTTCGAGAGCGAGTTGCACATATTCCTTCCCTTGGGGAGTGCCGTTCAATTCTTCCTCAACCTGCTGCAGGAGACACTTGGCGCCGGTGATGGGATTACGGATTTCGTGCGCCACCGTAGCGGCGAGTTGACCGATGGCGGCAAGCTTTTCCCGGTGCTGCATCTCTCGTTCCAGAGCGACTTTTGCCTGGATCAGGCAGAGATTATCAATGGCTACGGCAAGCTGTCCACAAACCGCTTCGATCAAGGCAATCTCTTGGCTCAGGAACGGCCTGCCGGAATACTTCTCTCCCAAGAGCAGCCAGCCTCGTTGTTCCCGGCAGGGCAAGGCAAGGATGAGCCCAACCCCTACCTCACCACATGCCGACTTCAGCGCACCCTCAGCGAGCTCCTCAACCACCGTCAGTTGGGGACTGGCCTGGGCGAGGAGAAGACGGAGGGAGGGCGGGGGTACTACCTGCCCTTCGCCGTACACAGTGCCATCGTTTAGGAGGACAACGCCAGAAGACAGTCCTAAACCTTCTGTGACTTTCTCGACAAAGCTCCTACACAGCCCGCCGAGGTCGGACCAGGTAGTAAACGTCTGACTAAAGCTCTTCAGCACTTCTGCACTGCGCAGGCGGTGCTGGAAGAAACACCGCTCAATCCCTTTCTGCAACCCGTCTGACAAGATATGGAGGAGAAAATGAAAGGCAAAGAGTAAGACCAAGCTGCCCACTACGAAAGCGACAGGGGACAAGCCGCCGACTGAGAAAAGCCGTTTCCCGCCATACTCGATCACCAAGAGGTAAAGACCCAGGAACAGCCCGCCAAGCGAAGAGTAGAGGAGCCCTCGGGTGAGCACGATGTCCATGAACCGATAACGGAACACGCTGTACGCGATAGCGAGGGCCGGGGGCAGAACCCCGAGTTTAGGGATGAGAGAAATAACGTCCACCTTTTCTGGGTGGAGATAACAGAGAAAATCCGGGATAACGGCCAGGAGTAGCGCTCCTCCTAAGCCAACCCATATAACTTGCCGGGATCCGGGTTTTTGCGCGTAGCGGGTCCGCAGTTCTTTCCGCTGCCAGATCTCTAGCATGGTAAGAGGGAGATAGAAGAACAACAGCCCAGAGAAAGCCGGGCCATAGTGGTCCAGCAAGGGACGAGAGGAGGTGTGGAGATGGATGATCACAGGAACCATCGCCAGATAATTGAGCGCGATACCGGTCCATTTTCGCCAGCCTTTTCTCGAAAGATGGCTTAACACCATACAGTGGCGGATGGCGGGAGGGACGGCGTAAAGCACCGGATAGCTAGTCTGCAAGAGCATCCACTCAAACGTGCTCCGTGGCTTTTCCAGGATCGTACCAAAGGAAGAAACCAGCGCGTTGCTGAGGCACCAAAAGGCCAGGGCCGCCATAGCGAAGAGGAAGACCCATTCCCCTTCGGTTTTGCTGCTCTTGTGCCAAACCAGTCGCACCAGCAGCGCATAGATGAAGGCGGTGACAAAGAACGCAAAGGTAGCGATCAAATAGACGGTTTCCATGGTCTGGGGAAACGCAGAAGGGTTACGAGGCTGTCGTGGTGTTCATCCCCTGTTGTCTTTACCGAGTATTCAACACCAGCGGGAGCTGGCGGAAGCCGAAGACGATATGGGTCGCGGTCTGCCGTCTCGCAGGTGCGGTTCCTTGCCGCATGACCGGAAACCGGTCGAGGAAGGAATTCAGGGAAATCTGCGCCTCCATGCGGGCTAATGGCGCTCCCAGGCAATAGTGGATGCCCATGCCGAAAGCGACATGGTTGCGCAGGTCACGGTCCAGCCGAAATTCCTCAGGGTGCGGGAATGCCTGTGGGTCACGATTGGCTGCGCCGTAGAAGATGGTGATATCTGCGCCCGGCGGGATCTTTACTCCTGAGAGTTCCACTTCTCTGGTTGTGATACGGAACAAGCGCTGGACCGGACTTTCGTATCGCAGGGTTTCCTCGATGATAGGTTCGACGAGGCTGCGGTCTTTTCGTGCCTGTTGCCACACATCCGGCCGCTCCGCCAGAATGTTGAGCATGTTGCCTATGAGGTTAGTAGTGGTCTCGTTTCCGGCAATGAGGAGCAAGATACAGAACCCCAGGATCTCCCAGTCCTCGAGTGCTTCACCTTCGACCTCGGCCTCAACCAGAGCGGTAATCAGATCATCCGCACCGTGGGCTCGCCGCGCGGCGGCTATCTGACCGAAGTATGCCACCATCTCCATGAGGTTCTGCGCCCGCTGCTCTGGCGGCATTGAAATTGCCGCCAGGAAGGCGTCCGACCAGCGTTTGAATGTGATGTAGTCTTCTCCAGGAATGCCGAGCAGGCGAGCGATGACTTTCACCGGCAGGGGAATGGTGTAGGACTGAACAACGTCTACCTCTCCCGCCCCCATCTCACCCAGCAACTCATTGGCCACGCCGGTAATCCAGGGCGCGAGCGCTTCTACACGCCTCAGCGTGAAAGCCTTGTTCACCAGCCGCCGGAAGCGCGTATGGCGAGGAGGGTCATCCTGAATGAGTACGAGCTTAGGGCCAAATTGACCCGCGCGTGGGTTCTCAGAGGAAAATGTCTCATGATCCCGCAAGGCGCTGTACACATCATCGTACTTCATGAGCGCCCAGGGCCACAATGCCTCGTCGAACCCGGGGATAATACCAGGTGGTACGAGATAGCTCAGAGGGGTCTGGTCGCGCAGTTGCAGGTAGACAGGGTAGGGGTCGGCAAACACTGCGGGTGTCATAAGCTGATCTGGTGTAATGATAGCTGAGGTTTCCATTGGGTATTCCTTTTTAGTGATCTCTATATCACTTTTTCGTGGCCGGGTAGCGGTCCCTCGCACCTCATTGTCTTCATGATTGTCTTCCTGAACAACTCAGCGCTTAGGGCAAGGGAATAATAGTGTAGTGCGCCAAGGCGCGGGCGAAGCTGACAAAAAGCCCGGTGACGAGCACGATGGTCGTAATCCCAAGAATGACTTCCGCTCTGTCTTCAGTTGGGATTTTCTGTACCCACGCTCTCACCTGCTCGCGCAGTGAGGGACGAACCGTGGTCACCCGCAGAGGGGCAACGGCAGGTTGTTGCTCAGTGAATGATCCTAGCTGTCGCGCATGTTGCATAATCCTGTACCTCCTTGAGAAATTGGTTTGCGTTTCTGCTTGCCAAACAGAGCAAGGCGAATGCCAGATCTACGACAATAGAGATTCGTTGTTTTTCGCCAACTTAGCAGGAGAAAGCTGAGCCTAGAGAAAGAAAAGAATTGCGGAGGCGCAAGGAATTTGTTGCGCTTAGAGCGATTTACCATTGAGGGAACGGTAGTTGTGTTCCGGGGTGCCATGGGCAGCTTGCCTGCCCGTGCCCAGCCCCCAGCACTGGCGGACCAGCCGCCAGTGGCACCCACCCCGTATGCGCGTGCTTGCCAGTCTCTTCTTCCCATAAATGACTACGGCGCGCTTCTATAGGAAGGAGTTTCTGTTTCTTGCTATGAGAAAGCCGCCGATGTATCCTCCTTGGCATTTGCTCAGCAAAGACATATAAGCCAAACCGGGGAATATATAAAAGCAAAAGTGGAACACTAAAGACCAAGATCGATAATCCGTAATCCGCAATCCACAATCTGCAATCCGCAATATAGGGGGTGGTATGAGAGACCTCACGGCAATGGGACAGTCGGTTGGGGCACTGCTCAAGGACCATAAACAGACGATCGCCGTAGCCGAATCTTCGGCTGGGGGGCTCATCTCGGCAGTGTTGGTGGCTGTGCCTGGAGCCTCGGCCTTTTTCCTGGGCGGCGGTGTGATCTATACGCTAGAGGCTCGCCGCACTTTGCTGAATCTCCAGGATGAGGCGCTGACCGGGGTGCGTGCGAGCACGGAAGAATATGCGTTACGTATGGCGCGGGCGGTACGGCAATATCTCGGAACGACGTGGGGCCTCAGCGAGACTGGCGCCACTGGTCCGACCGGCAACCGCTATGGAGATGCGGCGGGCCATGCCTGTATCGCGGTAGCCGGACCGGTAGAGCAGGTGATTACGGTAGAAACGCGGCAGTCGGGCCGTGAGGCGAATATGTGGACTTTCACTGCTGCAGCCTTGGAACTGCTGGAAACAAGTCTCAAACAGAGTGTCTGAGGAGGAAAGCAAATGTCTTCGCGTTGGCCGCTCTCTCTCGTTTTTATCCTGTGTGTCAGCATGTTGTTGCCGTCCGCAGCGCCGGCACAGGGGATGCCGTTTGCCGTTGGTGGTGAAAACGTCGAGTCTGAGACTTCGATGACGCCCTTTAAGATCAAGCTCAGAGGTATTCTTAATGCCAGTGCCAGGAAGGAAAGTCTCGGGTTTGTGACCCTGGGGATCAATACCTATCGCGAGAAGTATGAGTTTGACGTCGTGACCGCGGAAGCTATAGACAATCCGCGCATCAGCAGCGGTGCCATTCTTCGCCAATACAAAGATCACAAAGCCGAAATCAATCTCGCCGGGCCGAAAGAGTTGCTGTCAAAAATCGGTCAAGCCGAAGCCGGTACACCCTTGACCCTGGTTGGGTTTCTGCGGCAACGGGCTAAGACTCTGCAACTGACCAACGTAGAAGTTCTTGGGACGAGCACCGAAGCTCGGTGAGGAGGGAACCATGGCGAATCTCGTGTCCACCTTGTTGCGCAATTCTTTGATCTTGCTGCTTGCCATGGGTATATCCCTTACCTCGATATCTGCTGTGGCCGCACAAACGTTCGGCGCAGGTGCGGGAGAGAATCCTGACTCTGAAAATAGGCGTGAACCCTTCAAGATCAAAATGAGCGGTTTTCTCAATAGCCAGCCGGACGAGCAGAGCTTGGGGCTGGTAACCTTCGGCATCAGATCCTATGGCGAGACCTATAAGTTTGATATTTCCGCCTTAGAAGCGCCGGAGTATCCCCAACTCAGTCCTAGGGCCATTCTCAGACAGGTGGGAAAAACCGACGTCGATTTTAACTTGATTGGGCCGAAAGATTTGCTTTCGAAGATTGGTCAGGCCGAACCCGGCACCCCCTTCGCCATTGTCGGGTACTTTACCCCGAGGGACCGGAGCCTGCGGCTCGAAAGTATCTCAGTGATAGGAATGGAGAAGTGAGACATAAAGCGTAAAACGTAAAGCGTAATCCATAACCCCGGCTCTTCTTTTACGTTTTACGTTTCACGTTTTACCCACTTACCAGTCAATAGGCAGCTCCAGGTGTTCGCGATAGCTAAAATCGCGACGTTCTATTACATGCCTTCTTGGCACTGTCCGGCTGAATAGTGGTATAACACGGTAATAGTCCGTTCCTTAAAGAACCACTGGCCTTGCTCTTTGACGAGGACATCATCGTAACGACCAGTGACCACACGGACGGCGCCACTTTCGTCCACTGAATCAGCATCAAAATAAGTAGCGGCGGTAGCGGTGTTACCGTCCACCATCAAGAGAGGTTCGAAGATTTTGTGACGCATATGACGCTGCTGTCCGGGGCGCTGCTGGAAGAAACGGCCGTACCAGGCTTCAATAGTTTCACGACCGCTGTGTTTCTGCTCACCTTCGAAGGACACTGAGAACGTCGCGTCACGGTGAAACAGGGAACCAAGATCTGTGAGTCTCTGTTGATCGAGCGCGTGACAGTAGAGGCTCAAGAGCTGACGGGCTCCCTCGTAGTCGCTGGCTGTTTCAGTGCTCGTTTCAGTACGCGGAGCTGAAGCACGGTTCACCCTTTGCGCCCGCTGCGCTGGTTTCCTGACCGCTTTGGCCGGCTTGCGCATGACGGCTTTGGTTTTCTTTGCCCCTCGTTGTATCGCCATGGTTGCTTCCTCCTTATCGGTTGACAGTCGCCGTCCTTTGTTGAACAGTGCTAAGAGATTCTGCGACCAGGAACCCCCTGTTGTCAAGCAAAAGCTGCCGCTCATAGGACTCAAGCATGAGATTTCCCTCGCGCGCAGGGCTCCGCGAGATTTTACATCTCGCCCTGCCGATTATTGCCTCGATGGCCTCGGCCACGGTAATGGGCTTTATCGATACCTGGATGGTTGCCCTGGTGGGTACTACCGAGGTGGCCGCGGCTATGCCTGCCGGCATCATCGCTTACACCCTGACGGCTCTCCCGCTCGGCATTGCTCAGTGTGTGAGTACTTTCACTGCGCAAGCCCTGGGCCGTGGGACTCCTGAAGAAGGGGCGGCGTTTGCGTGGCAGGGCCTCTATTTAGGCGTGGCGGTGGGTATTGTTTGTTTCGTGCTGTGGCCAGCAGCTCCGGGGTTCTTCTCCCTTTTCGGTCACGAGCCAGAGGTCGTTGCTCTGGAGGTCGTCTACTTTCGCGTCAGTCTTTGGGCGGTCGGCATCGCTGTCGCGGTCGGTGCCCTGAACGGATTTTT
>JACQEL010000353.1 GCA_016200595.1 Deltaproteobacteria bacterium | reverse complement strand
TGCACCAGCGGTTGGACGAGATGGGACTCGACTTCACCATCATTTATCCCAGCATCGGCATGGCTGCACTCCATACGGCCGATGAGGAACTGCGGCGGGTGGCTTGCCGGGCGCTTAATAATTTTCATGCTGACATCTTCCGTGAGTATGCCGACCGTACGACGCCGGCCATGGTTATCCCCATGTATACGCCGCAAGAGGCGATTGAGGAATTGGAACACGTGGTGAAGGTATTGGGGATGAAAGTGCCTTTGCTGGCAGCTTACGTGCGCCGCCCAATTAAGGCGGTAGCGCACTCGGCCCCTGAGTTGAGCCGTTATGCGGTTTGGTTGGACACTTTTTGCCTGGACAGTGAATATGATTACGACCCGGTGTGGGCCAAATGCGCCGAACTCAAAGTCGCTCCAACGTTCCATTCCTCCGGCGTGGGGTTGGGCACCCGCACCTCGATTTCCAATTTTATGTACAACCATATCGGCCATTTTGCTTCGTCGGCCGAGGCGTTGTGTAAGGCGCTCTTTTTTGGTGGCGTGACCCGTCGTTTTCCCCAACTCAGCTTTGCCTTCCTAGAAGGCGGTGTAGGGTGGGCGTGTAGTTTATACGGTGATTTGCTCGGACATTGGGAAAAGCACAATGTGAAGGCACTGGAGAATCTCGATCCTGCCAATTTGGACGAGCAGCTGATGTACGAGCTTTTTTCTCAATACGGGGGGAAAGCTTTAGATGCTACAAAACTCGCTAACAAAGACGACCGTTCGCCCTTGTTATGGGGAGCCCGCGAAGATGCGGCCGATTTGGATGAATGGGCACGCTGCGCGATTACGCGCAAGGAAGACATCCGCGACCTTTTCGTGCCGCGCTTTTACTTTGGTTGTGAGGGGGATGACCGCGTAACCGCCTGGGCCTTCGACACCAAGAAAAATCCGTTTGGCTCCCGTCTCAATGCAATCTATAGCTCTGACCTTTGTCACTGGGACTTGCCTGACATGTGGGATGCGGCAGTCGAAGCCTACGAACTGGTCGAGAAAGGGTTAATCAGTGAGGAAGACTTCAAGAACTTTGTGTTTGTCAATCCAGTGAAGCACAAGACGGATGTCAATCCCGATTTCTTCAAGGGTACGGTGGTCGAGAAGGCGGTTGAAAAGCTTCTAGCCAATACCAGCAGCCAACAGCCTCGGTCACCAGCAGTTAGTTGAACAATCGGTATCACCTTGAGGGCAGCGCAGGATCTCGGAAATAGTAGGACAGGCTTCCAGCCTGTCCAAAGCACGGGCTAGAAGCCCGTGCCACCAGGGACCTCAATTGCCGATCTTGTTCATCAAGATTCATAAGACACTCGCCGCGCCGCAAAAATCCCGGCCAACACCAGCACTCCACCCAGCGCCTGCCAGGGACCGATCGTTTCATTAAGAATCAACCAGGCAAAGATGGTCGCCATCATCGGCTCTAAAAGTAAGGTCACAGAGGAAAACGCGGCAGGGAGATGGGCTAACGCATAAGCAATAAGACCCTGGCCGCCAACCTGTGAGACCAGCGCCAGACCAATCAGCGGCCGCCACCCCGCAGCGGAACTCGGCAGCAAGTGTTCGCCCGAAAGGAGGGCGACGGGCAACAGCGCTGCGGCAGTCACCGTACCGCCCCATGCCATGATCGTGGCTGCTGAAAAGTCACCCCGTAGACGTTTCACCGAGAGAATGTAGCCGGAGTAAAACACTGCGGTGATCAGGCCCAGCGTATCACCCCATAAATGGTCGACGCTAACCCGTAGACTGATGCCGACCATGAGCAGCATCCCACTCAGTGCGGTGGTCATCCCTAGCAGAAAGGTTAGGCCGACTCGCTGAGCGAAAAACCACCAGCCGCCCAACGCCACGAAAATAGGCGCGAAGTTGGCCAGCAGGGTGGCATTCGCCACCGAGGTCAAACGGATAGACCAATGCCACACCGCCAGGTCACCAGCAAAGAAGAGCCCCGCCGCACTGAGACGGACGTAATCAGCCGCGGACAGCGCGCGATGGAACGTATGCCTGCCTCGTCCTGCCAGCAGCGCCCACAGCCACAGGGCGGGCAGTGCCAAGGTCAACCGCCAGAAAGCCGTGGCGCTGGGGCCAACAGAACTGAGACGGACGAAGATAGGAGCAAAAGCGACAGCCACAGCCCCACTACACAGGGCCAACAGCGCCAGACCGGCACTAGGGCTCTCAGTGAAAACACGCGAACTTTCCGCGGTACGCATCAGGAAGTATAGAGACTTTTTAGCGTTGCCCCTTCACGCTCAGCCCTAGTAGTCCGTCCGCTTGAACCTGAGGGGTTGTCATTGCGAGCGGAGCGAAGCAATCTCTGTGGGGGGCTACTGTGAGCGAGATTGCTTCGTCGCTTCGCTCCTCGCAATGACCCCTCAAAACCACCCGGACTGACTACTAGCCTCTCACGGTTGTCTGCGTCCGTCAGTCGAGCCGCGGTCCGGGTAAAGGTGAGTCGCACGAAATTACTGCTAATGAACCCGGCTCCGGCAGTTACCAGTCTGGT
>JACQEL010000352.1 GCA_016200595.1 Deltaproteobacteria bacterium | reverse complement strand
GGCGGTCAGCGTAGTCTTGTCCAGCAACTCGCGCCGCCACTGTTCAATCGAGGTGCCGCCAGTGGTGAGGATAAGCGTCGATTGACCGAGCTGTGCCATGGCAGCCAGGCCGACGAGCGTTTTTCCGGCGCCACACGGCAGCACCACCACGCCACTGCCGCCATATTCCGTACCGCCGCTATAGAACGCCTCAGCTGCAGCCTGCTGGTAGTCTCGCAGCAAGACGCGGTCGTGTCGTAACACGAGGGGGAGCGGCGCGCCATCCTCATATCCTGCCAGATCTTCCACCGGCCAACCGACAGTCGTCAAGGCTTGCTTGAGAACGCCACGATAGCGCGGTGGCACGGCAAACGCCTGCGGCGTGAGTTGTTCACCCAAGTAGCGGTTGACTTCACGATTGCGTGAGAGTTCGGTCAAGAGAGCGATATCATCGGAGGCTAACACCAGCCCTGAGTCTTGGCGCAGCAGTCTGACGCGGCCCCAGCGTCCGGCCAAATCGCGCACATCGACGAGCACGTTCTGCGGGACGGGATACTTGGCGAACTCGACCAGCGCAGCAATCATACGCTCGGCGGAAAGCCCCGTTGCCGTGGCGTTCCAGAGTGAGAGCGGTGTGAGCCGATAGGTATGAATGTGTTCGGGGCTCTTCTCGAGTTCAGCAAACCCGCCAATCGCCATCCGCGCCGGTTCGTACAGCGGGTTATGCACCTCGAGCAGGAGCGTATGGTCACTCTGCACGATCAAGGGGTTCTGGAGTCGAACACTATTCTGGTCGTTCATAATGAGGGCTTCTACTGTCCTATAGCAGTTTTCATTTGAGCGAGGAGACAGACCGTTTTCTCAGTTGTAGGCCGGGATAAGGCCGCAGGCCGTTCCCGGCGTGCTCGTCGATGCCGGAAACGCTCCGCTTATTCCGGCCTACCTTCTGTCTCTCTTCATGCAAGGGCAAACTGCTGTAAGTTTCACTGCGCTTTTTTATACCGGTACGAGACCAGTTCACTGCCAGCGCCGGGACGGGTAAAGCGGCGCTCGCGGGGAGTCGGACGCTGTACAGCCGGCCACATGCTCGCCACTGGCTCGGCGCCTTCACGGGCAGTAGCCGTGGGGACACGATCACCGAACAACGGCTCAGCCCGCACGTCGAGACCAGGCACGTTATAGCTGAACTCGATGGGAATCCCGTTGGGATCGAACGTATAGATCGAGTGAATGAAGCCGTGGTCGATGACATCGGAAACATCGAGACCAGCCGCGCTTAATTTATCCTTCAGCGCCCACAGGTCGTCGGCTGAGTCCATGCCAAACGAGACATGATCGAAGATAAACGGTCCGCGCACCGGAGCGCCGTGTGGTTTCTCTTCGACGCCCTCAACCCCATCCCACTCGAAGAAGGCCACGGTATCGGTCGGGGACAACTCGAAGAAATAATGGCGAAACCCTGGCTGACCGAGGGTTGCGATTAAACGCATTCCTAACAAATCGCGCCAGAACCGCACGGTCTTATCCATGTCGCCGGTGGCGAAGGCAAGGTGATTAACGCCGGTGAAGCGGATCATAACAATTCCTCTCTTTTCGCGGCGGAAAATTTACTCCGCCGTTCGTTGCTGCTCGTGAGTCTTTATAGTCCGGCAGGGATCTTTTGCCAATAAGAGAAGAAAGAAACGGCCCTGGCAAATGCTCCGCCGTGTGGTACGTTCCCCGTGCTCAGGACTAGTAGTCTGCCACGATGGTTTCGATGGATGTCATTCTGAGGAGTGGAGCGACGAAGAATCTCGCTATCGGTCTGTCGCTTCATGAGATTCTTCGCCTCCGCGGAGTTTATCCTGAGCCCTTCGACGATGCTCAGGACAGGCTCCGTCGAAGGGCTGCGGCTCAGAATGACAACCCCTCATTTTCATCGTGACGAAATACTAGCTAAAACCTGAAGTTTCTCCGGAACCCGGAAATCCGTAGAGAGGAGAGTAAACCACTATGAGTGACACATTTACCGCCCTTGTTCTCGAAGAAGTTGATGGCGAACAGCGCGCTGCGCTAAAGGACCTGACGACTGCTGACTTGCCTGCCGACGATGTCACGGTGCGCGTTGCCTATTCAACGCTCAACTACAAAGATGGTCTAGCAATTACTGGCAAAGCTAAAATTGCCCGCCGCTTGCCCATGGTCTGTGGGATTGATCTCGCCGGTACAGTTGAGGAATCAAATTCACCTGCATACAAGACCGGCGATGCGGTAGTGGTGACAGGGTGGGGACTCAGCGAGAGTCACTGGGGCGGATATGCGCAGAAGCAGCGCGTGAAATCTGACTGGTTAGTGCCAGTGCCGAAGGAATTCTCGCTCAAGCAGGCGATGGCGATTGGTACAGCAGGGTTCACTTCTATGCTCTGTGTGATGGGTCTTGAACATATGGGCGTAAAGCCTGGTGAGCATGAGGTGGTGGTTACCGGTGCGGCTGGCGGAGTCGGGAGTGTTGCCGTCGCTCTACTGGCAAAGCTGGGGTACAAAGTAGCGGCTGCGACGGGTCGGCCAGAGTTGCGTGATTATCTGGTGTCGCTTGGTGCGACCAGCATCGTCGAGCGTACGGCCCTTGCACAACCCTCAGGCCGACCACTCGATGCCGAGCGCTGGGCTGGTGGGGTTGATACTGTCGGGGGAGAAGTCCTGGCCTCAGTCTTACGCGGTATCCGCTATGGTGGTGCGGTTGCGGCCTGCGGTCTGGCTGGTGGGGCTAATCTGCCAACCTCGGTGTATCCGTTCATTTTACGTGGGGTCAGCCTTATCGGTATCGACTCAGTGATGTGCCCCAAGCCGGCACGGCTGGAAGCGTGGCAACGGCTGGCCCGCGACCTGCCGCTCGCTAAGCTCGAAGCGATGACGGTGGTTGAGCCGCTCTCGCAGGTCCCTCAACTTGCTGAGGACATTATCAAAGGCCAGGTGCGTGGTCGGGTGGTGATTGATGTGAATGCGTGAGGTTTTTCATTACTCCTGAGAGATGGGGCAATTGCGCCCCGGAAGCCGATTCTCCTCATAAAGCCGCCAAACAGACCGGCTTCTCTCAGGAACCGTTTTGCGGCCCCAGCAGCACGTTGTGCTGTTCTGAGGATAGCCGGGGGTTGAACCCACGGCTCAGGTTCAAGTAAACACCCGCCTCACCGAACAACGGAATCCTGGGATGATCTCTTCCCCATTCAATTCATCTTCCTCGCCCAAAGCCTGCACATCTCGAGCAGAATGGTAGACAAAAATCGTCCGAGTAGTCGGATTCACCACCCACACCAGACGGGTGCCGGCGGTTAAATATTCGGCAACTTTCGTCTGTACGTCGTCAAAGCGATCAGAGGGCGATACGACTTCAACGGCGACATCTGGAGGGAAGGGCCAGTAGGTTTTGGGCACTCCAGAGGCAGGTATACGGTCCTTGGCAATGAAAGCAGCATCCGGAGCCCGGACCGTATCTGGGGTGCGTCGCAAAACGAAGCCAGTCTCGGCGCCACAGACGATGCCGAGATCATGAGCCTCGACGTATTCATCGAGCAAGCGGCCCAGACGCACAGTCAATACACCATGCTCGCCGCCGGTTGGTGCCATACGGATTAATTCTCCTTCGACGAGTTCGTATTTGTAATCATCACCGGGAAGCTCAAAGAGCTCCTCTGCGGTCATAAGCGAGCGACGAAGCGGGAGTGCCATAAGTTCACCCTAGAACAGCGCAGGATGGATGGTCAAGAGTGCAGACTCAGTGTCGTGTTCCCTTTCAGCTTATGAAGAGCGAGCAGGTGGCATTTCATTCTCGTCGAGGCCGCCGAAGTCTTCTAAGAGTTTTCGATATCTATAGTAGGACCAGGCGGCCTTGCCAGTGTCTGAGGTCAAGATGTAGTTCATCGTCGCGCCGATGCCCGCGCCAATGATGGGAATGGCGGCTGGGGCCTTGCGGCTGATGATGTACTTGGTGAATTGTTGCGGGGCATCCTGCTTGAGCCAGGTGAGCATGGCGCACAAGTGCTCATCCTCGGCCATTTGCGCCAGGGTCCACTGTTTCGCCACGGCCGCGGCAAGGGGTTTGAGTTCATAAGCCGCGGTGATTTTGGCAGGGAGGGGTGACTGGGATTGGAAGTCCCTCCCGAAAGCCGCGGCGAAAACCCGCAGAGTGACGATCTTCTCTGGTAGCAAGTCTTGATCATAACCGAAGCAGGTGGCGATCCGCTCAACATAACGGAAGTTAATCGCGGTGATGGCGACCACGTCCAACGCGATCAACGCCAGCTCTCCTAACCCGGTAAAGAACCCCTCCAAAGCTGCCAGCCCGGTACTCCCCGAAAAAAATCCCATGTCGCTACTCACCAGCTTGTCAACTTCTATGAGATTCAAATGGCGTAAGTCACTCACTGTTTCTGCCTGATAGCCTAAGTCACTAGCCAGCTGTAACACGCCTTTGCCCGAGGCTGCGGTGATGATCTTGGCCAGTACTTCAGCCGTGCGTCCCTCGCCAAATGATTCCTGCAACCGCTTCTGTAACGCCTCTTCATCGCGGATGACGGTATAACAGGACAAGGTTTGCAGAAACGCTAACAGCTTAGTGATGGACCTGGTGATTTCGTCAGCTATGCGCTGTGGCACAACCAAGCCTACGCCACTGCTAAATCCCTGCATGAACTCGTTTATGCCCCCGGCTATTGCTCCTGGGCCGGTATTCAGCCACCTGGCTACTTCGCGGGCGGTTTCCCGCTCGTAAGGGGGAAACTTGCTGGCAAGGTCTTCTAAGCCGCACATTCTCCGGCCGCATGCGGGACAGGGCTGGCCCTGCTCGCTCGCGTCAAACCCCTCGTTGCACATCAGGCACTGAGTTTGCATGCTGAGGTTTCCTTCCTCCCCCTGTCGTTGCTCACAAGAGTTCTTGAGAAGCAGCTATTGCTCGCTCAGCCTCGTTCTACCGGTTCTTTTACCTCTCTGGCAAACGTCTCCATATTCTCGATCATGGTATCCACGTCGGCCTGGAATGACCGCGGCATGAACATCATGCTTACCCCAGCGGCTTCGTACTTTTTGACATTCTCGACTGTCAGCGGCACTTTGTGGTTGACATTGATCGACAGCGGGAAGTCGGCAAAGTTTTTACCAGCTTTGCGGCACAGCTCACGTAGGATCGCTGCCTTCTCGGCAACTTCTTCCGGCGTCATCCACACGGCATGCCAGCCAGTCCCCAGTTCCACGGCTCGTTTCAACGCCGGCATGGAGTTGCCGCCGAACCAAATAGGCGGATAGGGCTTCTGTTTGGGCTTAGGTGCGAACTTGATGCCTGAGAAATCGAAGAATTTACCATGAAACTCGGGGTCTTCTTGCGTCCAGCACGCTTGCATGGCGAGCAGCGCCTCGCGGGTTTGCGGCGCACGATCGCGCAGATTTTGCCGCAACACCTTGAACTCTTCGTCAAGCCAACCCACACCGACGCCGAAGATGAAGCGGCCACCGGAGAGCACATCGAGTGAGGAAACGATCTTAGCGGTGACGAGAGGGTCGCGGTAAGGCACGATAACGACACTTGTACCGAGCTTGATCGTTTTCGTCACACCGGCAGCGTAGCTCAGCACGGTAAAGGGTTCCAACAACGGGTTGGTCGGATCGAGCGGCAACTTGCCATCTGGAGAATACGGGTAAGGTGAACGCAGGACGGTCGGGAAAACAATATGGTCGCTCACCCACAAAGAATCATAGCCTAATTCCTCGGCCCGGCGGGCTACCCGAGCGATCTTCTCACCTTCGATCATCTTACCAGCAGCAACTAGGTGGACACCAAAGCGCATCACGTCTCCTCCTTTGCCTTAAGAAAATGAGGACAGAGGAGTTGTAGCGCGATGAGGGTGGGGGTGCAACGCTAGCGCAGGAGCGGCGAGCGGCCGGTCATTGGTCCCAACTTAAGCAAATTCATTCCTGCGCCAAGCACTTGGGTCCCTTCCCCCCCGTGAGGGGCAATGGCATTAAGTTAAGGGCTGGTATGGAGGTGAGGGCGGAAAGGCGGTAAGTAGGGGAAATGGTGAAGAAAAAAACGAATCCATTATTCGGCGGCTCAAACGGGAAATCGAGTCAGGCGAGGTGCTGCAGCGGGTT
>JACQEL010000351.1 GCA_016200595.1 Deltaproteobacteria bacterium | reverse complement strand
GCCGTTGCTCGAGTCGGCTTTACGCTCCGAACTCCGTATGCTGGAACTGAGCCTGCAACGGACCACCCAGCGCCTGCGTGCTTTCGAGACTCAGCACGGATTGACTTCTGACGAATTCGAGCAGCGCTTTAACGCCGGAGCGATAGAGGAGAGCTTGGATTTCATCGAATGGGCCGGGGAGATCAAAACATATCGTCTGCTTGACGCCCATCGACAAGCCCTCCAGGGAGTCCAGCTCACTTGATCGAAGACTACTTCCGGCAGGTAGAAACTCTCATTGCCGCTGCCGGTATTGTCCATTCCTCAAGCCTCACCTACGACAAGCGTAGCACTTCCATTGGCTTCATCCGAGGTGAGATTTACTTTCTCGATAGCTCCCTGCTGCACCTGCGAGAGTTCGTAAATGTTGAGCACGGCATTGAGCGCTACATGTATGCCTATCACTATCAACGTCCAGACGGCACTTTAGTCTTTCGCTACGACAACAGTCCTCATTTTCCTACCTTATCTACTTTTCCTCATCACAAACATGAAGCCAGCGAAACAAACGTCGTGGCGGCTTCACCGCTAGATCTTCAAGCCATTCTGGCTGAAATTCAAGGATTGATAGGAGTTCCAACGCCCTAGACCGAACGGCAAGAGATTCATACACTCATGCAGCCGAGCCTGAATGCCGTAGCGTGCGCTATGCGCACGAAAATAGGGAAGACGTGCGCACAGCGCACGCTACCCCCGGGAATGGGAAGGGAAAGATAGCGGACGGCGACGCTTAGTGCTGTGACGAGCACCAGGCCAGCCACAGCCACAACCACCCAAGCACGGTGGGCAGTGCCCAGCCGACGAGGTTGAGGATCTTGGCCTTTGAACTCCGGACTTCGGACGCCGGACTTTGCCATGAGAGAAGTCCGTACTTAATCTTGCGCGAGACGCAAGATCGAAGCTTTGACCGCGTCGCCGAGCCGAAAGCCTAATTGAGTCAGCTGATCGAGCAGAGGTGCCACTGCCGAGATATGCCCCTCTTGTTTGGCTTTGAGAAGCACCCCCGCTGTCCCCGTGATGCGGACGTTCTGCAACTTAGCTACCTCGCGAGCGAGACGGTCGTCGAGAATGACCAGACTGCCTGCTTCTTCAAGAGCCAGAGCTAAAACCTCGGCTTCCCCGGGTCCCAAGTCCGTGATGAGCCCGATGAGTTGTGGTACGCGGACCGGCCGCACCTCTATCCAACTGTAATCAGCAACCTCGGGAGCATCTTCTCCTTGGTCTCGTCCCGCTTTCAGTTCGTTCACTATCGCCGCAGGTACGGTGATCCGCCCGTAGAGCTTCTGCAACAGATCCAAGTGTCTCAGCCGGTGGAGGTAGAACAGCGGTGAAGTATTGCTGATCGCGAGTTCAGGCATTGCGTAGATCCTGTTCGAGTTCTTCCTCCGTCAAGGCAAAAATGGCGACGCCGTAACGCGCGAGCGCCTGGAGGAAGCTGACCCGAGAGACCCCCGCTAATTCTGCCGCGCGTCCTGAAGAGAGCTTGCCCAACTCATAGAGTTTGGCGGCTGCGGCCATACGAATCTCGCGTGAGAGCCCTTCAGGAGTCTCCTTTAGTGACAGGAAAATTTCGTCCGGTAGCTCGATCTGTATAGCCTTCATCATCTCTTTCCTTTTGCTGACTGCTGAGCGTTCCTTTACTTCAGCCCCGCCTTGCGCAAGCCGTCAAGAAAGCGCTCTAAGTCCGCTGGATCTTTGTAGGGAAGCCTCTGCCTCAAACTTTCCACAGAGAAATTGGGACTGATCCGTAAGATCTCTGCTACCTCAGCCCGCGCCTCTTGCTCCCGCCCTAATTCACTGTAGATAACAGCGAGTTCAGCATGGGAACCTGGGCGGTTAGGGTTGACGCTAATGCCCTTATTCAGAGTTGCAATCGCCTCTTCGTACCGTCCCGTCAGGCGATAGGCGCGACCTAATTGGTCTAAATATACGAAGGTCTGAGGGTCGAGGCGCACTGCCTTCTCCATCAACCCGACGGCTTCCGCCGGCCTCCCCGCTAAGTTCAGAATCTGCCCTAGGGTCGCATAGCAAAGCGCACTGTTAGGAGCAAGGACAACGGCACGCTCTGCCTCGGCAATAGCTTGCTCATGCTGTTTTTTCCACTGATAGACTTGGCTCAATATTGCGCGTGCAACGGGCAAGGAATCATCCAAAGCGACGGCCTTTTGCGCCAATTTAAAAGCCTGTTCCAGAGTTTGGGGATCTTGACTCCATTGTACAGCCCACTCCCACCAATAGATCGCACCTAGGCTCGCGTACGCCGCCGCATACTGCGGATCTAACTCGACGGCTTTCTCAAACATCTGCCGCGCCTGGGCATGCGCCTCTTTTGTAAAGCGTCGCCAATATTCACCTCCGCGCAAGAGGTAATCATAGGCCTCCAGGTTGTCCGTGGGGGCGCGCTTAAAACGTTCTTGCTCCTCCTTCGTAAGTTTTACTTTTAGGGCTGTCATAATCTTCTGTCTGATCTCATCTTGCAGGGCAAAGAGGACTCTCATCTCCCGGTCATACCGCTCCGACCACACATGATAGCCTGTCGTAGCATCCACTAGCTGGGCCGTGATCCGCACCTGATTGTCGGCCTTGCGAACACTCCCCTCCAGCACATACTGTACTCCCAGCTTCCGGCTCACCTCCCCTACATCCACCGCTTGGCCTTTGTAAATGAAAGCTGAGTTGCGGGCGATGACGAACAGACCTGAGACTTTGGAGAGATCGGTGGTGAGATCTTCAGTGATGCCATCAGTGAAATATTCCTGTTCGGGGTCGCCACTCATATTGACGAAGGGCAACACGACGATGGAGGGTTTGTCGGGCAAGGGCAACGCCGCTGGCGTAGCGTCAGTCCTGAGTGCTGAGTCCTGAGTGCTGAGGGGCGGACGAGACAGATACCGCACGGCCACAATTACAGCCACGCTGAGCACCAGCCCTCCTACAACCAGCCAGACTCGGTGGGCAGTGCCCAGCCGACGATTCTTGGGTTCCTTCCCCCCTTGCGGGGGAAGGTCAGGATGGGGGGGTGTCACGGTCCCAGCTCTGCCGGAGGCCCCCTCACCCTGTCCCTCTCCCGCAAGGGGAGAGGGGACCTTATGCCCAGCGGCAGCCACAGATTCCAACACCACCCGCCACACCCGCACCGGCTCGGCGATGTTCTTGACCTGCTGCTCCCCTAGATCTTCATATGCTAGCGCCAGCTTGTTCTTGATATGCTCGTGCACTGTGCCCGAGAGGTAGATCCCTCCAGGGTCGGCCAGGCTCTCCAACCGCGCCGCGATGTTGACCCCATCGCCGTAGATTTGCTCGCCATCGACCATTACGTCGCCCAGATTGATGCCGATGCGAAACTCCATCCTGCGG
Organism: Deltaproteobacteria bacterium; assembly: GCA_016200595.1. Taxonomy (GTDB): domain Bacteria; phylum Desulfobacterota; class Binatia; order Bin18; family Bin18; genus JACQEL01. The sequence goes on along the minus strand of JACQEL010000351.1, from coordinate 4,439 downwards.
TCGAGTGGCAGACTCGCATTTTCCGCTTTCAGCGTGGCTTGAATCACGAGCGCGCACTGCACGGCATCCACCACGCTGGCAAACTCGGCCAGCACGCTGTCGCCCGCCGACCCCACGACGCGGCCGCGGTGTTGTGCGATGAGGGCGTCCATCACTTTGCGGTAGGCGTTTAAGATACGCAGCGTGCCTTCCTCATCTGCGCCCATGAGGCGGCTGTAGCCTTTGACGTCGGCGCTGAGGATGGCGGTGAGTTTACGTTCCATATTTGCCCTTCGCCTCTGGCGATTATCCTGCCCAGGCCACACATTTGTCAAATGCCGGGGAGTCGTTTATATAACGCTAGTTCCTGACTTCGGAGCTGGGGAGCAATCTCGGGAGAAAACTGTACAGGAGATGACAAAGGAGGAGTACCATGGCAGAGACAAAGCCACCCTTAGGCCTCGACCCTAATCTGGGCACCAGAGAGTTTGTTCTCGAAGTGGATGCCGAAACCCTGGAAAAGATGCGCAAGGTTGCGCACGTGCAGATCCCGCTCATCCAGGAGAGCTTCACCATCCACTGTGATGAGGGGGAAGCCGTGGGCGGAGACAATACCTCGCCACCGCCGCTGGCCTATTTCTGCGCGTCCATAGCGTTTTGACTGCTCACCCAGGTGGCCCGGTACGGGTCCATGATGCAGGTGAAGATTGACAAGGCGCGGATGCATGTGAGGGCGCGCGTGCGCCAGGAAGGCTCAGTATTGGGGCAGACGGTGCGAGGGAGCTGGCCGGGGATTGAGACGCGCTTAGAAGTGGAGTCCCAAGAGGCGCCGGAGCGCGTGGCCGGGGTCATCCGCAATGCCGAGAACGGGTGTTTTGTCTTGCAGGCGCTCCTGAATCCGGTCCCTGTACAACGTGCGGTCTTTGTCAACGGCAGCCCTTTTGGCCCAACAGTGACCCGGACAGAGCGCAAGTAAAAATGACGGGAGCGCTGAGTCAGTGAGAAGCGCGGACAGAGATGGGAGCGATTCTTCAGTACACCCGAAGAGACTTTATCAGGGGACTAGCCTAATGGTTTTTGACAAGCAAATTCGGTAATGCCCTCAGCGGAGAGACGCGACATGTCGCGTCTCTCCAGGTCCACGATTACCGGTTTTGGACGTCAAAATTAATTAGGGGGTGTCCTTACTGCCATCGATTCTTGCTCCTTTTCTTGGAGCCTCTCACACAGAGGGGTAAAACGTAACCAGTAAGGAACAATTCTTCCGGTTCCTGCTTACGTTTTACGCTTTACGTTTTACGTTCTCACGCCCAGATCGCATCATCATCGACGAGGGCAATACCAAAGGCACTCTTGCCTAAAAGTTCCAGGGTCTCGTCACTGTCCAGCGGATGAAAAAGTCCAGCGCGTACGTCGCGAAAGAGTCGTTCTAGAGGTAAGCGTTTGAAATACGACTGGCCTCCGACGGCCCGTACCGCAAGGTCCACCACACGTGCAGAATTCTCGATCGCCACCATGCGCGCAGCTACGCTTTTGCGCGCCCAACTGTGAGCCTCTTCGATCTCGGCTTCGGCTGCCGCCTTCCACATGATGGCCCGTGCACTTTCGATCAGCACTTCCATCTCCCCGACTTTATTGTAGACGCTCGGCAGGTGACTCATAGGTTTCTTGAGCGGAAAACGCGGCCGCTCACGCATGAAGTCCACCACAAAGTCGCGGGCGGCTACGGCAATACCGATATAGGGCGCACCGATGGTGAAAGGCGCCCGCAGGAACAGGTCAGTGATGCCGCCGCGGGTGAAGGTCGGACGTTGCAGCATGACTGCCGACTCCGGGACGAAAGCGTCTTTCAATTCCGTACTCCGTGAAGCGGTGGCGCGCATGCCCATAGTGTTCCAGTCGTCTTTGAAATTGAGGCCGGGGGTGTCACGCGGCGGAATGATAAAAGTGAGAATGGTCTCACCCTGCGGGTTGTCCGTCCAGGTTGCCTCGCTGAAAAACTGGTCCAGGGCAATACTCTGGGTGCCAAAGATCTTACGGCCGGTCAACAGCCAGCCGCCATCCACTCGCCGGGCAGTGGTCCGTGGGCGTAAGACAGGAATAGCATTATCCGGTTCGGAGGCCGAGCCGCCACAGACCAATCGACCACTGGCGATCTGCCGCAGTTTAGCCTCGATTTTGGGGTCTTTGAACTTGTGCCAAAAATCGATCAGCAGCCCGATGGCATTGAAATGCATGTTGATGGCCAGCGAGGTTGCGCCGCAGCCCTGAGCCAGACGTTCCTGGGCTTTGACACGCTGCAGCATGCTTGCCCCTAATCCACCAAGTTCTTCAGGGATAGTCAGGATGGTATAGCCGCTCTCCCGCAAACGGGCGTAGTTTTCGTGGGGAAAGGCCGCTGCCTCATCGTAGTGGGCGGCGCGCGAGGCAAACTCGTCCGCCAGCGTCGCTGCTAAATCAATAAACCTCTGTTCTCGCTCAGTATGAAGCTGATTCATAATCCCTCCTTGAGGATTGCGTCATTGGATCGTTGAATCATTGTTTTCACGCATCACCAGTTCCTCATCACTCATTACTCTTTACTTCCTCCCTCCCATCTCATAGTCCCCATAGACCACGGCTCCCCCCGCTGTCAAGGAAAACAACGTCGTAGGTTTTGATTGACAGCCAACTCCGATTAGTTCTAAGTAGAGGGGCGCGTAGACGAAGGGTTCAGCAACTCGTCCCCTTTGTCGGCTCTTTACAGAAAGACCGAGGTACAAGATGGCCTGGCCGGTACGGTACAATATCGTGGGATTGCTCACCCTAGGCACCATGGTCAACTACATGGATCGGGTGAACATTTCCGTGGCGGCACCAGACATCATGCGCCAGACCGGCTGGGATCAAGCTCGATTCGGGCTGGTATTTTCAGCGTTTCTGGTGGGTTATGCGCTCTTCCAAGTTCCTGGTGGCGTGATCGCCGATCGCTGGAGTGCCCGCAAGGTGCTCGCCCTCTCCTGTCTGGGTTTCTCCTTCTTTACTGCGCTGACCCCACTGGGGCAGAGTACCTTTCTGGTCTTGCTGCTGATGCGCTTTCTCGTGGGGGCCTGTGAATCGGCAAGTCTTCCCTCGTTAGCTTCCCTCAATTCGCGCTGGGTGCCGCGGCAGGAGTACGGCCGTGCGCAAACGTTTAGCATCTCTGGGGCTTCCCTTGGCCAGATGGTTGCCTATCCCACAACCGCGTGGCTGATTGAGACTTTTTCCTGGCCAGTCGTCTTCTATGTGAACGCGGCTATCGGGATTGTGTGGATGGGACTGTGGCTCGCGTATTCAACCGATACTCCACGAGAGCACAGCTCTATTAGTACGGCAGAACTGCAAGAAATCGAGCGTGGGCTGGTCCCCAAGTCACAGCGCACGGCCGTGCCGCTCCGCGCTCTGCTCAAATCTCCGGTGATCCTCTTCCTGTGCCTGAGTTACATGTTGTTTGGCTTTATTGCTTGGATCTTTATCTTATGGTTCCCCAGTTACCTGGTGGAAGCCAGAGGTCTTTCCCGCATGCATATGGGGTTGGTTGGCATGCTCCCCACCGGCGCGAGTTTTCTCGGCATTATCGCGGGTGGGGTGGTGTCGGACTCCCTTTTGCGTAGGGGGGTGGAGCACCCGGAGCGCCCGAGCGCGGTTTCCCGGGTTGTGCGTGGGACTCTCTCTCCCCTTCCTGATGGGGGCGGTGACCACCTCCTCAATTACTCTGTCAGTGACGTTGTTCATCTGTTTCTACTTCATCCTCTCGCTCGCGGTCTCCGGCTACTGGTCCCTGCCGCTGGAGCTGAATCCTCATCTGGTCGGGGCCATTTCTGGAGTAATGAACATGGCCGGCAACTGTGCCGGTATCTTTGGCCCTTTCACCGCAGGTGTCATCGTGGCCAGGACCGGGAACTGGGCGCTGCCGTTTTATCTGGTCGGGGTGCTGGGGATATGCTGCAGCCTGATCTTCTTCTTTCTCGTTTCTCCCAAGCCGATAACCATGACCGAACTGCCGGCGGCTGCGCCTCTCTCGGAAGCGACGAAGTGACCCTGGTACTCCGTCAGTGTCAAGCCGTGCACAGGCTAGAAGCCTGTGCCACCAGCAACAGAGCCTTCTCCAAGGGTGGCGCAGCCATCTTGGCTGCGCTGGCACGTCAGTTGTGTCAAAGAACTTTTTAGAACCTGCTTAGTTCATAGAGTTTGGCGGCTGCGGCCATACGGATCTCGCGTGAGAGCCCTTCAGGAGTCTCCTTCAGTGACAGGAAAATTTCGTCCGGTAAGTCGGTCTGTATAGCCTGCATAGCATCCTTCCTTGTTGATCAGTTCTCTTTTAGCTGACTGCTAATGGCTGAGACGTAAAGCGTAAAACGTAAAACCTAACCCGATGAATGATCCATCACCTCAGCACTCATTACTCATCACTCACTTCAGCCCCGCCTTGTGCAGGGCGG